>NZ_QAIQ01000500.1 GCF_003061105.1 Arthrobacter sp. HMWF013 | reverse complement strand
CTACTAACCACCTAACCAACAGGTGTTGCAACGACCCCTAGAAACCGCCCCTTGGGCGCCCCGCCCTTCTGCGCCTCAGGACCTAGCCCGCTGCCGGCAGGCTCAGCGTGGCCATCACCGCCGCGTGGTCCGTTCCGGCAACCCGTTGGACCCTGTAGCCCGAGCTGTCCAGATCGCGGCTGATGACCAGATGGTCGATGGTAACCCCCGGAAGCAATTGCCCGTCCATGGGCCAGGTGGGCACCAGCCGTGATCCGGAGGCCGCTCCAACGTCCACCAGTGCCGCAGCCTCCCCGTCACGTCCTTGACCCCGGGCCAGGAGTGCCCTGAATTCCGCGTGGTCGTAGGTTGCGTTGAAATCGCCGGCGAGGAGCCGCGCGCCGGGGCGGTCCGCCACCCGGCCCACGGCTGCCAGATCGCTTCGCCACTGGTCCAGATGGTCCTCCACGGGCGGAAAAACGTGAACACTCGTTACCTCCAGGACGGCCACCGTCCCGTTCGCTTCCGCTGTCAGCCGGACCGTTGGAATCCTGAACGGCGTGTCGGGGACACTGCCAACGGCCTCCATTGGATGCCGCGAATACAGGGCGCTGCCGGTTGCGCCGCTGGATGGCTGGCTGACGCGCTGCGGCAGCAGCTGGTCCAGGCCGGCAGCGGAAAGCCTGTCCTGGAGTCCCTGGGTGAATTCCTGCAGTGCCAGCAGGGACACGTTGTTGTCCCGGACCAAGGCCACGATGTGGCCGGCGTCGGCCTGGCCCAGTTCTGCGTTGAGGCTCATGACGGCCAGCGGCAGCTTGGTGCCGATGGCCGCAGGTGCGGGACGGCCGGTGTCCAGGGGGAAGAGCCAGAACGCCTGGCACACCAGGAGGACAACTGCCACACCCTGCTGCAACCGGCTGCGTCCCAGAAAAGCCAGGAGCAGCGCTGCCGTGGCGGGCACTGCCAGCCACGGGGTGAAGGACACCAGTTGCACCACAAGAACGGGCCACTGCGCCGGAACGGCCCGGAAGACCGACAAAGCCACCACTGGTGCGCTGACGAGGAGCCACAGCCACCTGAACCACGTGGCTCCTGGCGCTTTTGCTGACCCGCGGCCGGAGAGTGTCATGACTTTGAGTCTATTCACTGCCGGGCGCTTGGAGCCCGTGCCCCTTTTCCTGGCCGCGATCGAAGAATGGCGGTGGGAAGCCCGGCAATAGTAGACTCAGAGGCGGCGAGGACCCGGCTATCACCGGTGAGCTTCCGGAAGAACGCATCAACTGCCAGGGATCTGGCCGGCGGTGTCAGTAGAACCGGACGGGTAAGCCCGTCACAGCAGTAATGAGCGGCCGGTTGGCAGTTTTCCGCAGGGAGGGCTGGCACCCGGTAAGTGAGGTGGTACCGCGGTAAGGGTGCAGTCCCCGGACTGGACACAAGCCGTCCTCGCATCCTGAACGGAACCGGCCAGCCGCTGCTGGACGGTTCACCAGCTCAACCCAGGATGTCGAGAATGACGAATTACCCCAAGGCCACTGCTTCCCCGTCGGCAACGCCCGGTTCCGGTGTCTCTGCCTCCGTGAAGTTTCCGGAGATCGAAGAGCGCATCCTGAAGTACTGGGAGCAGGACGGCACCTTCCAGGCCAGCATCGACCAGCGCAGCGCCGATGCTCCCGGGGGAGCGCCCGGCAGCAACGAGTTCGTCTTCTACGACGGCCCGCCCTTCGCCAACGGCCTGCCCCACTACGGCCACCTCCTGACCGGCTACGCCAAGGACCTGGTGGGCCGCTACCAGACCCAGCGCGGCAAGCGGGTGGAACGGCGTTTCGGCTGGGACACGCACGGCCTCCCCGCCGAGCTGGAAGCCATGAAGCAGCTGGGGATGACGGACAAGACCCAGATCGAGGCCATGGGCATCGACAAGTTCAACGATGCCTGCCGCGCCTCGGTGATGAAGTATGCCGATGAGTGGAAGAACTACGTCACCCGCCAGGCCCGCTGGGTTGACTTCGAAAACGACTACAAGACCCTCAACGTGGAGTACATGGAGTCCGTGCTCTGGGCGTTCAAGCAGCTGCACGAAAAGGGCCTGACCTACAACGGCTACCGCGTGCTGCCGTACTGCTGGAAAGACGAAACGCCGCTGTCCAACCATGAACTGCGCATGGATGACGACGTCTACAAGAACCGCCAGGACCAGACCGTCACGGTCACATTCCCCATCACGGCAGGGGACTCGGAGCTTTCGAAGCAACTGGCCGGCGTGCAGGCGCTCGCCTGGACCACCACCCCCTGGACCCTGCCCACCAACCTGGCGCTCGCCGTCGGGCCTTCCATCACGTACGCCGTGGTGCCCGCCGGACCCAACGGCATCAAGGCCGCCTCAGCGGACGCACCCGTTACGGGAACCTTCCTCCTGGCCGCGGACCTGCTCGCCGCCTACGCCAAGGACCTTGGCTACGACGACGCCGAATCCGCAGAAGGAGCCGTCGTCTCGACCCACCTCGGCTCAGACCTGGAAGGGCTGCAGTACCAGCCGCTGTGGAGCGATTTCAGCGACACCGAGAAATACGGCACCCAGAATGCCTGGCGTATCCTGGTGGCCGATTACGTGACCACCACGGACGGTACCGGCCTGGTCCACCAGGCTCCCGCATACGGCGAGGATGACCAGAAGGTCTGTGAAGAGGCCGGCATCCCCGTGGTGCTTTCCGTGGACGAAGGCGCCAAATTCCTGCCGCTGTTCAAGCACGGGGACCTGCACGACATCGCGGGCCTCCAGGTCTTCGAGGCCAACAAGCCCATCACCCAGGTGCTGCGGGCCCAGGGCCGCCTGGTGCGCCAGGCCAGCTACGAGCACAGCTACCCGCACTGCTGGCGCT
>NZ_QAIQ01000499.1 GCF_003061105.1 Arthrobacter sp. HMWF013 | reverse complement strand
CACCAGGGTGCCCGCCCGCAGGTTGTCCCGGGCCCGGTCAAGGGCGTGGGACTCGTGGTAGAGCCGCGCCCGGCCCTCTGCAGTCTCCGCTGCCTTGACCACCACGGGCAGGGGTTCAAAGACCAGTGGACCCAGGCGCCGCCCGCGCCACACCATGGCAAGCACGGCCACGAAGATCAGCCAGGGACCAAGGAAGCCCACCCAGTCGGGGGCCAGCCCGTCCAGGGTCCGGGGCGCCTCCGTAGCGCCGGCGTCGCTGAGCCCGGGCAGGTACCAGACAAGATCCCGGGACTTGCCCAGTGTCCGGAGGACCAGCGCGGCGTTGCCGTTCTTGGCCAACGCACGGTTGCTGATGGCAGAAGTACTCCCCAGCACGGTCAGGGCGCCGCCGTCTGCGGAGGCGAGCAGCCCGGCGGCGCTTCCGGGTGGGCGGTAGCACACCGTTCCGCCGTCGTACAGGAAGCCTGCATCACCCGAGACTGTCCCGGCGGCTGTTGCATCCGGGAGCCCGCAGCCGGGTTCCAGCAGCGGTGACGACTCCGGCACCACGCCCGCCTGGCTGATTCCGGCGTCGAGCGCCGAGAGGGTGCCCAGCCGGGGAGTGACCAACACCGTACGTTCGGCGGCGGACGTCAGGTCTGCCAGCTGGGTGGAGTCAAGGAATCCGTTTCCGTCGTACAAAAGGAGCGTGGCTCCGGGCCTGTCTTCGAGTGCTTGAACAGCCTGATCGAAGGAACCCACGTCCCTCACAGACACTCCGTGCGAGCCGAGGATCCGGCTCACCGCTTTCGCGCCGCCCGGCCCGGCATTGTGCACCGACAACGGGACAGTGTCGCCCTTCGGAGCCAGCTGGCCCGCAACGATCACGGCCAGTCCCGCGGCCGCCGCCAGCCCGGTAAGTGCCCAGCCGCGGTGCCGCCGGACCCAGGAACCGGCCCGGGCGCCCACCCGGAGGTCCTGCGTCATCGTGGACCCTCTTCGTCACGGCCGGCAGGGATGGATTGGCGCTCCGGCTTGAGGGAGCGCAGCGCCGCGTCGAGGTCCAGAAT
>NZ_QAIQ01000498.1 GCF_003061105.1 Arthrobacter sp. HMWF013 | reverse complement strand
GCTGTGGCGTCGGCAGGAGTAGTGTTTTACCGAGTGGAGAACAGCGTGGCCGGCGCGCGTTCCGGCAGCGGGAAGGGGCAGGGATGACACTGATCCGCAGGGTCGCACTGCTTTCCCTCCACACCTCCCCCATGGAGCAGCCGGGCTCCGGCGACGCCGGCGGAATGAACGTCTACATCCGGGAACTGGCATCAGCACTGGCCGAGACCGGCGTTCAGGTGGAGATTTTCACGCGCGCCACGTCAGCCAAGCAGCCCGCCGTCGAGCATCCGGACCCCGGCGTGTGCGTGCATAATGTGCTGGCCGGGCCGTCGCGGAAGATCCCCAAGGAAGAACTGCCCGAGCTGCTGCACAGCATGGTGGCCGAGATCGAGCAGATCCGCCGGCGCCAGAAACACGGCCGGTATGACATCATCCATTCCCACTACTGGGTGTCCGGGATCGCCGGCCTGGAACTCTCCGAGCTCTGGGGCGTTCCGCTGGTCCACACCATGCACACCATGGCCAAGGTCAAAAACCTCCTGCTCGAATCCGGCGAGAAGCCCGAGCCGCGGCGGCGGGAGGAGGGCGAGCACCGGATCGTCGACGGCGCGGCACGCCTGATCGCCAACACCACCGCCGAGGCCACAGAACTCGAATCCCACTACGGTGCCGATCCCGACCGGATTGATATCGCGCCGCCGGGGGTGGACCTCGGCACGTTTACCCCCGCCTTCCGCTCGCGGTCCCGGGCCGAACACGGGGTGCCGCCGGAAACTTTCCACATCCTCTTCGCCGGCCGGATCCAGCGACTGAAAGGACCCCAGATCCTCCTTAAGGCCGCCGCCAAGCTGCGGTCCCGGCGCCCGGACATCGATCTCCGGATCACCATCCTGGGCGCGCTGAGCGGCAACAAGGATTTCAACCTGCACCAGCTGATCACCGAGGCGGGAATGGACGACGTCGTCACGCACCTTCCGCCGGTCAGCGCACCGGTGCTGGCGTCCTGGTTCAGGGCGGCCGACGTCGTGGTGATGCCTTCCTACAGTGAGTCCTTCGGCCTGGTGGCGCTCGAAGCCCAGGCCTGCGGCACGCCGGTGGTGGCAACCCGGGTGGGCGGTCTCTCGCGTGCCATCAGCCACGGCCGCACCGGCCTCCTGGTGGACGGGCACCACGCCTCGGACTGGGCAGATGCGCTCGAGGCCATGTACGACGACCCTGCCACCCGCGAGGTCATGGGGCTCGCGGCGGCCATCCAGGCCCAGAACTCCGGCTGGCAGCACACCGCCGCCCTGACGCTGGAAACGTACCGGGCCGCCGTCGACGACTTTTCGGGGCGCAGGCTGAGCACCGCCGTCTCTGCTGTCCCGTCCCACCCTGCCGTTCCGAGTCCCGTGCCCAACGATTTCTAAGCCAAACAGCCGCTGTACCCGACCAAAGGACAAGGATGTCTGAACGGAATACGCTTACTGACCTCGAGATCGCACGGCAGGCTACCATCCGGCCGATCAAGAAGATCGCGGCGGCCGCCGGCATCAACGAGGCTGCGCTGGAACAGTACGGGCGGTACAAGGCCAAGATCGACCCCGCGCGGCTCGAGGCGCCCGCGCCGGCCGGGAAGGTGGTGCTGGTTTCGGCGATGTCGCCCACCCCCGCCGGTGAGGGGAAGTCCACCACTACCGTGGGTCTGGCTGATTCGCTGGCCAGGTTGGGCCACAAGGTGATGATTGCCCTGCGCGAACCCTCGCTCGGTCCTGTCCTGGGCATGAAGGGCGGCGCAACAGGCGGCGGCTACTCCCAGGTGCTGCCCATGGACGAGATCAACCTGCACTTCACGGGTGATTTCCACGCCATCACCTCGGCCAACAACGCCCTCATGGCGCTCGTGGACAACCACATCTACCAGGGCAACCAGCTGAACATCGACCCGCGGCGGATGACGTTCAAGCGGGTCCTGGACATGAACGACAGGGCGCTCCGCGAGGTGGTCATCGGCCTCGGCGGACCCACCCAGGGCGTCCCCCGGCAGGACGGTTTCGACATCACGGTGGCCTCCGAGATCATGGCCGTCTTCTGCCTCGCCGAGAACCTTGCCGATCTCCGCGAGCGCCTGGGCCGCATCACGTTCGGCTACACCTATGACCGGACGCCGGTCACGGTGGCGGACCTCGGCGTCCAGGGCGTGTTGACCCTCCTGCTCAAGGAGGCCATCAAACCGAACCTGGTACAGACCATCGCCGGGACCCCTGCGCTGGTGCACGGCGGGCCCTTCGCCAACATCGCGCACGGCTGCAATTCGCTGATTGCAACCCAGACGGCACGGCGGCTCGCGGACATCGTGGTCACCGAGGCCGGCTTCGGGGCCGACCTCGGAGCGGAAAAGTTCATGGACATCAAGGCGCGGGTGGCCGGGCTGGCGCCCTCCGCGGTGGTGGTTGTTGCAACGGTGCGGGCGCTGAAGATGCATGGCGGCGTGCCGGTGGACCGGCTCCGCGAACCGGACCTCGAGGCGCTCCAGGCCGGGGTGGCGAATCTCCGGCGGCATGTGCACAACGTCGAGAAGTTCGGCGTGACCCCGGTGGTGGCCATCAACAGGTTCTCGTCCGACACCGAAGAGGAGCTCAGCTGGCTGCTGGAGTGGTGCGCGGCGGAGGGTGTCCAGGCCGCGGTGGCCGATGTCTGGGGCCGCGGCGGCGGCGGGGACGGCGGCGACGAACTGGCAGCCAAGGTGGCGGCCGTGGTGGCAGCGCCGAACAGTTTCCGGCACCTGTATGCGCTGGATCTGCCTGTGGAGGAGAAGATCAGGACCATCGCCCAGGAGATCTATGGTGCCGACGGCGTGGACTTCTCCGTTCCTGCCCTGAAACGGCTGGCCGACATCGAAAAGAACGGCTGGACCGGGCTGCCCGTCTGCATGGCCAAGACCCAGTACTCCTTCAGCGACGAGGCCGCCAGGCTGGGCGCGCCGAAGGGCTTCACCATCCACGTGCGCGATCTCATCCCCAAGACCGGCGCAGGCTTCATCGTGGCGCTGACGGGTGCGGTGATGACCATGCCCGGCCTGCCTGCAGCCCCGGCCGCGATGCGCATGGACGTGGACGACTCCGGCAACCCCGTAGGCCTCACC
>NZ_QAIQ01000497.1 GCF_003061105.1 Arthrobacter sp. HMWF013 | reverse complement strand
CGCGCACACCTCCCGCCTCGCCTACTACGACGCCGCCGCCAGGATGCTGGCCGGCAAGCCGTTCAAGACGCAGGCGGCCATCGCTAAGATGGTCGCAGGCGAGGCGGCCATGGACAACGCGCGGGATGCCACCCAGGTATTCGGCGGCTATGGCTTCATCAACGAATTCACGGTGGCACGGCATTACCGCGACTCCAAGATCCTCGAAGTGGGAGAGGGCACCACGGAGGTCCAGCTGATGCTGATCGCCCGCGAACTCGGACTGTAGGACCTCGACACTGTTGCCGGCCTGAAAGGATCACTGATGATTAACAAGGTTGTTGCCAGCGCCGAGGAGGCCATTGCGGACATCCCCGACGGCGCGTCGCTCGCGGTGGGAGGGTTCGGCCTGTGCGGCATACCTGTCGCCCTGATCGACGCCCTGCACCGGCACGGCACCAAGGACCTCGAAACCGTCAGCAACAACTGCGGCGTGGACGACTGGGGGCTCGGCGTCCTGCTCCGGGACGGGCGGATCCGGCGGACCATCAGCTCCTACGTCGGCGAGAACAAGGAGTTCGCCCGGCAGTACCTGTCCGGAGAGCTCGAGGTGGTGCTGACTCCGCAGGGAACACTCGCCGAGAAGCTCCGCGCCGGCGGCGCCGGGATCCCGGCCTTCTACACCAAGGCGGGCGTGGGCACCCAGGTGTCCGAAGGCGGGCTGCCCCAGAAATACGACGCCGACGGCGGCATCGCCATCGCCTCAGCGGCGAAGGAGGTGCGGCCCTTCAACGGCGTCGACTACGTACTCGAAGAGTCGCTGACCCCCGATTTCGGCCTGGTCCACGCCTGGAAGGGCGACCGCCACGGCAACCTGGTCTTCCATGCAACGGCCATGAACTTCAATCCGCTGTGCGCCATGGCGGGGCGGATCACCATCGCCGAAGTCGAGGAACTCGTTGAGCCGGGGGAGCTGGACCCGGAGCATGTCCACACACCGGGCATCTTCGTCCAGCGGGTCGTGGTGGTCCCTGCCGGTGAGAAACGGATTGAAAAACGGACGGTGGCTCTCACCCGGGCCTCCGGATCCGAGAAGGCAACAGAACAGGCAGGAGCGTAGCCATGGAGTCCACCAGCCCGCAGGGAGCCCCGCCCCGCCCGGAAGCCGTCCGTCCTGAGTACCGGCGCGCCGCCGTCGGGCATCCCGAAGGCATCAATCCCGAGACCAAAGGCTGGACCCGCAACGAACTGGCCGCGCGGGTGGCGCAGGAACTCAGCAACGGCCAGTACGTCAACCTGGGGATCGGCATGCCCACCCTCATCCCCAACTACATCCCCGAAGGCGTGGAAGTGGTGCTCCATTCGGAGAACGGGATCCTCGGCGTCGGGCCCTACCCGGAAGAGGACCAGGTGGACCCCGACCTCATCAACGCCGGGAAGGAGACCGTCACCGTCAATAAAGGCGCGGCTTTCTTCGATTCCGCGTCCTCCTTCGGCATGATCCGCGGCGGGCACGTGGACGTGG
>NZ_QAIQ01000496.1 GCF_003061105.1 Arthrobacter sp. HMWF013 | reverse complement strand
CCGCCGTCGAGGGCGTGGTCTGCTCCCTCGCTGACGGCCTGGCCGCCCTGCAGGCACAGGGTGTGGATGCCCGCCGGGTCATCCTGGTGGGCGGCGGCGCGCAGTCGGCAGCGGTCCAGCAGGCCGCCTGCCGGTTGCTGGGCCTGCCCGCGTTTGTTCCGACGCCCGGCGAATACGTGGCCGACGGCGCAGCCCGCCAGGCAGCCGCGGTGCTGGCCGGCGCCTTCCCGGACTGGCCCCTCAGCGGCGTTGAACTGCCGGTGGAAACGTCCGACGGCGGCACCCTGGCCAGATACCGGAGGCACGCTGCCGCCTATCTCGCATAGTTCCTGCCGGGAACACAAAAGGACCTGCACCGCCAACGGTGCAGGTCATTTTGCTGGTGGGGCGCAGGCTCCTGCCGTGACGTTAGCAGGAGCCCGCGGTCTGAATCAGGTCAGGCGTAAGGAAGCACAAGCTCCGCATACCGCTC
Source organism: Arthrobacter sp. HMWF013 (assembly GCF_003061105.1). GTDB lineage: Bacteria > Actinomycetota > Actinomycetes > Actinomycetales > Micrococcaceae > Arthrobacter. The sequence goes on along the minus strand of NZ_QAIQ01000496.1, from coordinate 4,979 downwards.
CTTGACCGTGGCCAGGACGGTGTTGCCGTCCGTGTCCCAGATCTCCTGATTGAAGATTTCAACCTCGATGTCGCCGGTGTAGCCAGCCTCGCGCACCCAGGTTCCAATGGTGGCGAAGTCCACGACGCCGTCGCCCATGTAACCGCGGGACAGCAGCGGATCGGCGGCAATGGGCATGTTGAAGTCGCACACCTGGTAGGAGGCGATCCGGCCCTCCCGGCCGGCCCGCGCGATCTGGGCCTTGAGCTCCGGGTCCCACCAGACGTGGAAGGTATCGACGGCGACCCCCACTGTGGAGGCGTCGAAGGGTGCTGCGAGGTCCAGTGCCTGCCCCAACGTGGAAATGAGCGCACGGTCTGCGGCGTACATCGGGTGCAACGGTTCCAGGACCAGGCGGACACCGTTCTCCTGGGCAAAAGGCGCCAGATCGGCGAGGCGGTCGGCGACGCGCCGGCGCGCGGCCACCACGTCCTTTTCCCCCGGCGCCAGGCCGCCGACCACCAGGAACAGTTCCTTGGTGTCCAGGGCCAAGGCCTCCAGGATGGCTGCCCGGTTGTCGGCCAGCGCGGCGGCCTGCCCCTCGGCATCGGCAGCGGTCAGGAAGCCGCCACGGCACAGGGACGAGACCCGGAGACCCGCGTCTTTGATCAGGCGTGCCGCTTTGTCCAGGCCGGCTTCTTCAACGCGGTCACGCCAAGGCCCGATCGATGGAATACCGGCGTTGACGCAACCGTCAACAACCTGGGCGAGGGTCCATTTTTTCGTGGTGGCACTGTTGATCGCGAGGCGGGAGAAGTCGCTCATACTCCCACTCCGTTGATGCGCAGGTAGTCGGACATCCGGAATGCGGCCAGGGCCGGGTCCTTCAGCAGCCCCGCCTGGTCGGCGAGTTCGAACGTCCTGGCCAGGTGGCATACGGACCGGCCGGAGTGCAGGCCGCCCACCATTTGGAAGCCAGGCTGCTTGCCGTTGAGCCAGGACATAAAGGCGATCCCGGTCTTGTAGTAGAACGTGGGTGCGCTGAAGATGTGCTTGCCCAGTTCCCGCGTGGAGTCCAGGATTTCGCGCGCCTTGACGCCGTTGCCGGCGTCGTAGTGCTGCAGCGCGACGGAAGCCGCCGGGTAGATGGCCGCGAAGATCCCCAGCAGGGCATCCGAGTGGTGGCTTCCGTCGCCGTCGATCAGTTCGGGGTAGTTGAAATCGTCCCCGGTGTAGAGGCGGACGCCTTCGGGCAGGACTGCCCGGAGGGATACCTCGTGGCTGGCGTCGAGCAGGGAAACCTTGACGCCGTCAACCTTGTCTGCGTTGTCGCGGATCAGGGAGAGGAACGTTTCGGTCGCCTGTGCCACATCATCTGAACCCCAGTAGCCGGCCAGGGCGGGATCGAACATCGTTCCAAGCCAGTGCAGGATGACAGGCTGGTCCACTTCCTGGAGCAGGGTGGAGTACACCTTGAGGTAATCGTCCGGTCCGCCGGCAACCTTCGCCAGGGCGCGGGAGGCCATCAGGATGACCTTTGGTCCGGCTTCGGACACGACGGCGATCTGCTCGCGGTAGGCATCGAGTACGGCAGCAAGTCCGGCCTCTCCGGCGGGCAGGGCAGCCATATCGAGCTGGTCCGTGCCGGCACCACAGGCGACGAGGTCCCGCACCGTCTTGCCGGCGGTTGCGGCGTTACCGGAGGAGGCCACCGAGGCTGCCTCCACACCGGTGCGCTTGATGAGCTGCTGGGTAGCTGCCCAGTCAAGTCCCATGCCGCGCTGGGCCGTGTCCATGGCATCGGCGACGCCGAGGCCATAGGACCAGAGTTCGTGGCGGTATGCCATGGTGGCGTCCCAGTCGAGGCTGGCGGGAGCGCCGGGTGTGTTGTCGCCCAGGACCTCGGGGATCACGTGCGCGGCGGCGTAGGCTCGGCGGGCGGTGAGCGGGGCAGTGGGACGCGCCCACGACGTGCTGCCCTGGAGGCGGTACTCGCGGGTGCCGCCGTCGCTGGAGGGAAGGATCAGGGAAGTCATCAGAGCGTGATCTCCGGGATGTCGATGGTGCGCCGTTCGTCGTTGGACTGCAGGCCCAGTTCAGCAAGCTGGACGCCGCGGGCAGCGGACAGCAGGCCGAAGCGGTGCTCGCGGCCGGCGACAACGTCGCGGAGGAACTCCTCCCACTGCAGCTTGAAGCCGTTGTCCAGCTCTGCGTTGGCCGGGACTTCCTGCCACTGGCTGCGGAAGGACTCGGTGACGGGAAGGTCCGGGTTCCAGACCGGCTTGGGGGTGTGTGCGCGCTGCTGGGCAACGCACTTGTTCAGGCCGGCCACGGCGGAACCGTGGGTGCCGTCGATCTGGAACTCGACCAGTTCGTCGCGGTAGACCCGGACTGCCCAGGAGGAGTTGATCTGGCCGATGACGGGCTCGCCGGCCGGGGTCTCGAGCTCGAAGATGCCGTACGAGGCGTCGTCGGCCGTTGCCTTGTATTCCTTGCCTGCTTCGTCCCAGCGCGCGGGGATGTGGGTGGCCGTCTTGGCATTGACGCTCTTGACCTTGCCGATGATGCCTTCAAGGACGTAGTTCCAGTGGCAGAACATGTCCGTGGTCATTCCGCCGCCGTCTTCCTTGCGGTAGTTCCAGGACGGGCGCTGGGCCGCCTGGACGTCGCCTTCGAAGACCCAGTAGCCGAACTCGCCACGGATGGAGAGGATCCGGCCGAAGAAGCCTTCGTCCACGAGGCGGCGCAGCTTGACCAGGCCGGGCAGGTACAGCTTGTCGTGCACAACGCCTGCTGTGACGCCGGCTTCCTTGCCGATCCGGGCCAGTTCAATCGCCTCTTCGAGGGTCTCAGCCGTGGGCTTCTCGGTGAAAATATGCTTGCCGGCCAGCATTGCTTTCTTCAGCGTGGCGGCACGGAGGCTCGTCATCGAGGCATCAAAGATGATGTCAACGGTGGGGTCGTTGATGACGGAGTCGAGGTCCGTGGTCCACTCGGACACTTTGTGCAGTTCCGCGAGTTCGCGGATTTTGGCTTCGTTGCGGCCTACCAGGATGGGTTCGACCTGGACGCGGGTACCGTCCTCCAGGGTGAAGCCGCCGGCATCACGGATGGGAAGGATGGAGCGCAGCAGGTGCTGGCGGTAGCCCATCCGGCCGGTGATGCCATTCATGGCGATACGGATCGTCTTAGTTTCGAAGCCCATGTGTCCTCCACGGTGAGTGAGCAGTATTACTCAAGCTGATTCGGGAAAGCGCATTCCCACTGCAACCATGATGCACCACCCGATCCTCACTTGGCAAGCGCTTTCCCCAAGCAGTCCCAAACTGCCATACTGAATCCAGCGTGAACAGCGCCGAACGACGACAACAACAGGAGATGCCGTGGCTGCAAGCACCCTTACCGAGGTGGCCCGGCTGGCCGGTGTCTCGCCGGCCACAGCTTCACGCGTCCTGAACGGGTCAGCCCGCACGCCCGGCAAGGACATTGCGGACCGGGTGCGCCAGGCTGCAGAATCCCTCGGCTACATTCCCAACGCCCAGGCCCAGGGACTGGCCAAATCCAGTTCCGGACTCATCGGGCTGATCGTGCATGACATTGCCGATCCCTACTTTTCCGCGATCGCCCGCGGCGTCCAGGAAGCCGCCCGTGAACAGCGCAAGATGGTGCTGCTGGCCAGTACTGAAGGCGCCCCGGAAAGCGAGAAGGAGGCCGTGGCCGCCTTCGCCGCCCGGCGGGCTGATTCGATCGTGATTGCCGGCTCCAGGATGTCCCGTCCCGAAGACCGGGAAGGCAACGCCGAACTTGCCGCCGAACTGGACCGCTACTGCCGCAACGGCGGTCAGGTCGCAGTTGTTGGCCACGCGGTCGTTGGCGCTGGCGCTGACGAGGGTTACCACGTGGTTCAGGTGCCTAACGAAGAACTGGCCGCGGAGCTCGCTGCCGAACTTGCCGCCATCAGCTCCGGCGGCTTTGTCATTATTGGCGGTCCGGAGGGCCTGCTCACCTCCGATGACCGGATCCGGGGGTTCCAGCAGGGGTTGAAGGCTGCCGGCCGGCCGGCAGCCGAGGTTTTGAGGACAGCCTTTAATCGGTCCGGCGGCTTCGACGCCGGGCTCGCGCTTGCCGCGCGCATCAAAGCGGTCCAATCAGCGGGCACCACCGCAGCGGAAGGCGATTCGCCCCCGGCCGCCCCGGCTGAAGGCCCGGCGGCGCCGCTGTGTATTTTCGCTGTCAATGACGTGATGGCGATCGGAGCCGCAGCCGCCCTGCGATCCCAGGGACTGCGGATCCCCCGCGACGCCGCCGTGGCAGGTTTTGACGACATCGAGACCCTCAGGGATTTCCGCCCGGCCCTTTCCACCGTCCATCTTCCGCTGGAGGAAATCGGCCGGCAGGCAGCCCGCCGTGCAGCGGGCAAAGACGGCAGCGCTGCCTCATTGACTCCTGTCACCGGCCAGGTCACCCTGCGTCGCAGCACCGAGACAGTCGCCTGAGGATGCGCCCCGGCTCATTCACAGCGGTCCCTGCCCGCGGTCCCCACACCGGACCCCGACCTGCAGTACTGGTCCTCCCCGGCGGAGGGTATGCCCGCCAGGCCGACCACGAAGCGGAACCTGTGGCCGGCTGGCTCGCCGGCCTGGGAATCCACGCGTATGTTCTGCGGTACCGGGTCGCTCCGCACCGGCACCCGGCCCCGCTCGAGGATGCAAAGGAAGCCATGTTGCGCATCCGCGAAGGTGCCCTTGGGCTCGACGTGGACGGTTCACGGGTGGGGGTTTTGGGCTTCTCTGCGGGAGGCCACCTGGCCGCAACCCTGTCGACGGCGGCTGCCACCGGGAGTGCCATCCTGGATGTCCGGGCAGCGGTCCCGGATCTGACAGTCCTGTGCTACCCCGTGGTGTCCTGCCTGGCTGAGCCCCATCAGGGGTCAGTGGACAACCTGCTCGGAGTGTCGCCGTCGGGCGATCTGCTGCGCAGGATGTCCGCCGAACTCCATG
>NZ_QAIQ01000051.1 GCF_003061105.1 Arthrobacter sp. HMWF013 | reverse complement strand
CAGCAGGGACAAAGGCGGGCGGTCTGCCGTCCGCCGTGGCGGCTCCCCTGTCAGGCAGTACCACCCCAGTGCGGCAACAGAGTACACGTCCCGCTCCGGCTGGAGTCCTGCCCGGACAGCGTCCACCGGGGACGGGTCCATGAACCCTGCGGTGCCGTGATCGGGCACTGGGGAAACGTCCCCCACCATCCGGGCGATGCCGACGTCGGAGAGCATCGGCTTACCGTGTCCGGTAAAGAGGACGTTGCCGGGCGAAACATCGCCATGGGTGAATCCTTTGCCGTGCAGGTAGCCGAGTACCTGGGCAATGGGAGTCAATACTGTCACCGTCTCGCCGATGGGCAGCTTCCCCCTGCTGCCCACCAGGTCAGCCAGCGAGCCGCCGGGAGCATAATCGAGCAGCAGACCCGTTCCGCCGCCTGAGTTTTCCGATCCCGCCGAGCCGTCAAAATGAAGTGCGTCATGGGCCTTGATGAGATGCTGATGGTCCAGGACGGAGAGGATCCGGATTTCCCGGCGGATGTCCTCTTCTCCCGCAGGACCAATAAATCCCGCCGCCCTGGCATGGGTCCTGCTGCCGCCTTCGCTCCCCAGACACTTCAGAGCGAAGTCGCGGCCGGTCCTTTCCTCGGTGACCAGCCACACTGTGGAGCTTCCGCCCCGGCCCAGCACACGTCCCACCACAAAACCGGGAACCGCCGGAGCAGCGAAATTTGTCATGACCCATGTCTAGCGGAATCCCGGCGCCGCTGCAGAAGTTATCCACAGGCCATGCGCAGTGGCACGGGATCGGCCCGCAGGACCGGGCTCCACAGTCAGGTGAGAGGTTTGACACTTAAGGGGAGGCGCCGCCGCCCGGGGTCTAAGCTGGAAGGCATGACTCTTGAGTTTTCACAGGTGGGTCTCGCCCCGGATTTCGTTGATTATTCGCGCGGTTGGGACCTGCAACGCGAAATCCACGACGCCGTCCTGGCAGGCACTGCCCCCAGTACGGTACTGCTATTGGAGCATGCCGCCGTCTACACCGCCGGTAAGCGCACGGAGGACCACGAACGGCCCTTTGACGGAACCCCCGTGGTGGCCGTGGACCGTGGCGGCAAGCTGACCTGGCACGGCCCCGGCCAGCTGGTGGGCTATCCCATCATCAAACTGAAAAACCCGGCCGGAATCCGCGATTACGTCGAACGCCTTGAAGCTGTGATTATCGCCGTCCTGGCTGACTACGGCATTGCGGCTGAGCGGATCAAAGGCAGGGCAGGGGTCTGGCTCAACGCAGATGCCAAAGGCCCGGCCCGCAAGATCGCGGCCATCGGCATCCGCGTCAGCGAAGGTGTGACCATGCACGGGTTCGCGATCAACTGCAACAACGATCTCGCCCCCTACGGCCAGATCATTGCCTGCGGAATCACCGACGCCGGCGTGACCACCATCGCGCAGGAGACCGGCTTCGACGTCACGCCTGCGGACCTCGTTGCACGGGTCACCGAAGAACTGCAGAAGAATGAAGATGCGCTAGTCGCCACCCCAGAAGGAGCTCTCCGATGACACTGGCACCAGAAGGCCGCAAGCTGCTCCGGGTTGAGCAGCGTA
>NZ_QAIQ01000495.1 GCF_003061105.1 Arthrobacter sp. HMWF013 | reverse complement strand
CCACACGGTCCAGCACGGCCTCCGGACCTGCGGCCACATCCTGGGCAAGTCGCTGCTCGGCCAGCACCCGGCCGCTGAGATCAGTGACGGCAACGATCACGTGGGTGGCCCCGACGTCGACGGCCAGTACGGCCCGTGCTGCCGGGTTGAAGGCAAAGCGCGACGGCGGCCTGCCGCCACTGGAATTCGCCTCCCCCGCGGGACCCACCAGTCCGGACAGGAGCAAGGCATCGATCCTGGATGCCACGGTGGAGCGCGCCAGCCCCGTCGTCAGGGCGAGGTCGGCGCGGGTACGTGCCTTGCCGTCCCGCAACAGCTGGAAGAGGTCACCGGCGCGCGCCAGGTTGCCGCCTGAATCTGCTGCAGCCTGGAAGGGGCCGGGGTGCGTGGTCATGAATCATGGATAACACACAGGGGTTCTGCATGTCACGCGGGGAAAGAAAATCAACTCACCAGCACCTTTTGCTTGACGTTCGGCAAAAGTCGCCTTAGCTTTAGGGGAAATCGTCGTCACTTCAGGAGAGCCCCATGCCGTACTCACTCCAGCTGTACACCCTGCGCTCTGCCATCCAGGAGGACCTCCCGGGCACCATCCGGCGGGTGGCCGGGATCGGCTTCACGCAGGTGGAGCCGTACAACTTCGTCGCCACTGCCAAGGAACTTGGCGCTGCCCTGAAGGAGAACGGCCTCACCGCGCCGTCCGGCCACGCACCCCTGCTCAGCCAGGACCAGGATGAAATCTTCGCCGCAGCCAGGGATTTGGGCATCAGCACCGTCATCGACCCGTTCATCGCAGCCGAGCGCTGGCAGACCGCTGAGGACATCCAGGCCACCGCGGCCGGGCTCAACGCCGCCGCCAAAAAAGGCGCTGAATACGGCATCCGCGTGGGTTACCACAACCATGCATGGGAGTTGGAGTCCACCATCGAGGGGCGCACGGCCTTGGAGTACTTCGCCGATCTCCTGGACCCCGAACTCGTCCTCGAGGTGGACACCTACTGGGTGGCCGTGGGCGGACGGGACCCCGTGGACATCCTGGGCAAGCTCGGGGACCGGGTGAAGCTCATCCACGTCAAGGACGGGCCGCTGACCACCGACACCGAGGCCCAGCAGCCCGCCGGCAAGGGCAAGGTTGCCGTTCTGGATGTCATTGCCGCGGCACAATCCCTGGAGACCGGCGTGGTGGAGTTTGATGACTATGACGGGGACATTTTCGAAGGAATCGCCGAGAGCCTCGCCTTCCTGAACGCCGCCGACGCTTCCGCAGCCGAGGGCGGCAAGGCATGAGCCCGGCAGGTACAGGGGCAGCCTCAGGCCGTGGGCCGGTGGGCGTCGCCGTCATCGGGGCCGGAAACATCAGCAAGCAGTATCTGGACAACCTCACTGTCTTCCCCGACCTCAAAGTGCTCGTCATTGCCGACTTATTCGAGGAGGCCGCCCAGTCGCGTGCCAAGGAATACGGCATCCCGGAGTGGGGCGGCGTTGACGCCGCACTGAACCACCCCGACGTCGAAATCATCGTCAACCTGACTATCCCGGCGGCCCACGTGGAGGTTGCCACTGCCGCCGTCCAGGCAGGCAAGCATGTCTGGACGGAAAAGCCGTTCTCGCTGGACCGTGAGTCCGGCCTGGGTCTGTTGAAGACCGCCGACGACGCCGGGATCCGTCTTGGCTGCGCCCCGGACACCTTCCTCGGTGCAGGGTTGCAGACGGCGCGGCGGATCATCGAGCGCGGCGACATCGGCACTCCGCTGACCGCCATGACCACGTTCCAGACGCCCGGCCCGGAGGCCTGGCACCCCAACCCGGCCTTCCTGTTCCAGTCCGGCGCCGGTCCGCTGTTCGACATGGGCCCGTACTACCTCACCGCCCTGGTCCAGACGTTCGGCTCCATCCGCAAGGTGGCCGCCGTCGGATCCAAATCCAAGGAGGTCCGCGTCATCGGTTCCGGACCCAAGGCCGGCGAGGAATTCACCGTGGACGTGCCTACCCACGTTTCCGCGATGGCTCAGTTCGAAAACGGCGCCTCCTCCCACAGTGTCTTCTCCTTCGAATCGCCGCGAGTCCGCATGGGTTTCGTGGAAATCACCGGCACCGAGGCCACGCTTTCGCTGCCGGATCCCAACCATTTCGACGGCGACCTCCGGCTCTGGCGGGCCGGGGACGAGGACTGGACTAATGTTCCGGCAACGGGTCCGGCGAACGGCCGCGGCATGGGCGTCCTGGACATGGCGCGTTCACTGCGCGCCGGCGTCCCCCACCGCGCCACGGGAGACCTCGCCTACCACGTCCTGGATTCCATGGTCTCGATCACCGAGTCAATGGACTCCGGCACGTTCGTGGATGTCAACAGCTCCGCTCCCGCATCCCCGGCTGTCCCCGAGGACTGGGCGCCGGAAACAGCCACCCTTTAGGAATTCATCATGACTCCACCGGATTCACTCCCCGCCACCCCGCAGCCGGACGCAAAACCACTGGGTGTGGCGATGATCGGCTACGCGTTTATGGGCAAGGCCCATTCGAACGCCTGGCGCAACGTTGCCGGCTACTTCGAGGTGCCGGCGTTCGAGCAGAAAGTCCTGGTGGGCCGGGATGCCGCCGGGGTGGCCGACGCCGCCGGGAAGTACGGCTGGGCTGAGACCGCCACGGACTGGCGCACTGTCCTGGAACGGGACGACATCCAGATCGTCGATATCTGCGCGCCGGGCTGGCTGCACGCCGAGATCGCCATCGCAGCGCTCGAGGCCGGCAAGCACGTCCTCCTGGAGAAGCCGCTCGCCAACACCCTGGCCGAGGCTGAGGCCATGACCGCCGCGGCCCGGGCCGCCAGGGCCAGGGGCGTCCAGTCGATGGTCGGGTTCACCTACCGCCGCGTCCCCGCCCTTGCCCTGGCGAAGGAGCTGATCGCCGAAGGCAGGCTGGGGACCGTCCGGCATGTCCGCGCCGCCTACCTCCAGGACTGGCTCGCGGACGAATCAACGCCCATGACCTGGCGGCTCAGGAAGGAAGCGGCGGGGTCCGGGGCGCTGGGCGACATCGCGTCGCACGCCATCGACCAGGTCCTGTTCCTGCTCGGGGATACGGCCACGGAAGTCTCCGGCCGGACCCACACGTTCACCACCCGCCGCCCCGGTGCAGGCGGTCCCGCTGCCGGTCTGGAGGATGTCACGGTCGACGACGCCGCCTGGGCAACGCTGTCCCTCGCCTCCGGGGCAATCGCCTCGGTGGAAGTGTCCCGGGTAGCCACCGGCCGGAAGAACTCGCTGCAATTGGAGATCTACGGCGACAAGGGCTCCCTGATGTTCGACCTCGAAAACCTCAACGAACTCCGCTTCCTCGACGCCACCGCACCGGCCCGGGAACAGGGCTTCGGCCGGATCCTGGTCACCGAACCCGAACACCCCTACCTGGACGCCTGGTGGCCGCAGGGCCACAT
>NZ_QAIQ01000494.1 GCF_003061105.1 Arthrobacter sp. HMWF013 | reverse complement strand
CACCAGGACCAGGCGCTGCGGGAGCTGCGCCGGGCAGCCTATGCCGGCTCGGAGTTCTACCGTCGCCATCACGCCGGCCTCCACGGGGCACCCCTCGACCAGCTGCCGCCGGTGACCAAAGCGGACCTGATGGACCACTTCGACGAGGCAGTCACCACCCCGGACGTGCGGCTCGCGGACCTGGAGGAGCACCTGCGGGACCTGGTTGAGAGCGGGGGAGACCCGGGCTTGCCGTGGAAGGGCCGGTGGTGGGCCGCGGCGACGTCGGGCACCGCGGGCCGGCGCGGGACCTTCGTCTGGAACCGCTCCGAGTGGGGGACCGTGATGGCTTCCTACGCCCGGGCGAACGACTGGGCCGGGATTGCGGCGGGGCCAACGCGCCCCCTGAAAGTGGCGCTGGTCAGCTCCCGCGTCCCCACCCACCAGTCCGCCGTTCTCGGAGCATCCCTGCGCTCCCGGCTTGTTCCCAGCCTCCGCCTGGATGTCACCGCGCCCCTGGAGGAGACCGTGGCCGCGCTGAACCGTTTCCAGCCCAGGATCCTGGTGGGCTACGCCTCGGCGCTGAAACCCCTGGCGGCAGAGCAGCACTCCGGGCGGCTTCACATCTCTCCGCAGGGTGTGATGTCCGCATCCGAAGTGCTGACCCCGCACACCGCTGCGGAAATCGAGGCGGCGTGGGGGAGTGCACCCATCGACGTGTACGCGGCGACTGAAACGGCCGGGATCGCTTCCCCCTGTACGTACGGGAACCGCCATGTCTATGAGGACCTGCTGATCGTCGAACCCGTGGACCAGGACGGGAAGGCTGTGCCGCCGGGCACCACTGGGGCAAAGCTCTTGGTCACGGTCCTGTTTTCGCGGACCCTGCCGCTGATCCGCTACGAAATGTCGGACACCGTGCGGCTGGGGGGACGGGGCTGCCCCTGCGGACGGTCCTTCAGCCTCCTGGAGGAGATCGAAGGCCGGCTCGAAGACGTCCTGCAGCTGCCCGGCAAGACAGGCCGCGTGGATGTCCACCCGATAGTGTTCCACCACGTTCTGGACCAGGCGGCCCGCGCCGGGTGGCAGATCATCCAGGAACCCGCCGGCCTGAGGGTCCTCCTGGCAGGCCTCGCACCGGGAAGGTCGCTGGAGGAGGTACGCGCTTCAGTCGCGGAAGCCCTCACCGGGGCCGGCGTGGAGCGGACCGCGGTGGACGTGCGCGTGGTGGAGCACCTTGAACGGACACCCCTCGGCAAAGCCCCGTTTGTACGCGGTTTGACGCGCCAGCCGTTCATGACCAGCCAGCACGATCCGAGGAGTCCTCATGCCTGAACGTCGTTTAGAGGTGCAGCGCCGCATGGCTGCTTCCCCGGCGTCGGTATGGGCACTGTACGCCGACTTCCCGAATCTTGCGACCCACTGGAATGGCCTCAGGACCACGAAAGCCATCGGCAACCAGGCCAGCGGCGTGGGCGCCCGCCGCCGCGTCGAGCTGAAGCCGATGGGCAGCATGGAGGAAACGGTCACCGTCTGGGACGAGGGCCGAAGGATCGACACCAGGAATCAGCCAAGTGCTTTGGTGCCGTTCAGTCGGGCGGAGTCCACGCTCACTCTCGAGCCCGACGAGGGCGGGACCCTGGTGAGGTTCGGCTACCGGTATGTGCCCCGGGGCGGCCCGCTCGGCCGGGTTACGGGCCCGCTGATCGACAGGATGCTGACTGCGACCTTCACGGACATGCTTGCGGCCACCGAGAAGGCCGCCCTCGCGAAGGGATAGCGGGCGGCGCCTCGCGGCGGAATGAAACCCCGATCTAGGGCGGCCCTGGACGGACCGTCACCGCACCGAAGGACCGGATGAGCGCGACGGCGGTGATGGAGCCTGCCGCCATGATGGAAGCCAGGACGATCACCTGGAACCGGCCCGCCTCCAACGGTGACGCCCCGCCGAAAATCGCTCCGACAAACGCGCCGGGCAGGGTCACCAGGCCGGTGGTTTTGGTCTGGTCCGTGGATGGGATCAGGGCCGAATGGACCGATTGGCGTGCCTGGGCCAGCGTAGCCCGGCGGGGAGTGGCGCCCAGGGCGAGCCAGCCTTCCACCAGGTCCCACTGCTCGCGGACCGTCTCGAAGAACCGGCGCCCCGCCAAGGCGGCAATGGTCATGGAGTTGCCGATCACGATGCCGCCCACTGCCAGGATGTACCGGGGCGTGAACTCGATCGCGCCGGTGCCGAAGACCACGCCGAGGGTCACCAGGATGCCTGCGGCCATGGTGCCGGCCACCACGGCGAACCGCCGCCACGACCAGTCCAGCCTGCGGGTGGCCGTGGCAGCTGCGACGGTGAACATGACCAGCAGCGCCACGGCCACCCAACCGGGGCTGGTGATGATGCCACCCAACACCAGGCTGATGAGCGCCAGCTGGGCTGCACCGCGCAGAATGGCCCCCGCCGGTGCAAAATACCGGTCCGCACGGGATGTCCGGAGTACCCCGATGGTGATCAGCATCAGGACGGCAATTGCCACGAGGGTGGGTGCCAGATCAGCGATGGAGGCCATCCGGCCAGCTTACTGAGGGCGGCGATTTCCGTAGCGGGCAGGCCTGGCTACCGGAGGGCCGGTGCGTCCGGGATCTCCATCTGGAACCCGCACCTGCACCGGAGAACCCTGGTGGACAGGTAGACGCTGAGCGCCTCCGGGACCTGACGGTAGGAGTAGCTGCTGTGGATGCTCCGCAGTTCGGTGCCCATCGCGGCCATGGGCTGGCCGCAATGAA
>NZ_QAIQ01000493.1 GCF_003061105.1 Arthrobacter sp. HMWF013 | reverse complement strand
CGGGGAGCAGGCGGGTGAGGTCCTTGGTGCGGTAGCGGATGATCGGCAGCGCTTCCTTGGTCAGGGAGGTGAACACGAGTTCGCCGTGTTCGCCGTCGCGGAGCACGTTTTCCTTGCCGACTTCGGGGTTGAATGCGTCGATGATTTCCGGGCGGAAATGGTCCTCCCAGATGTGGCTGCCGTCCTGCGTCTCCACGGCCTCGCCGGCGACGCCCGGGCCCATGACCTCGGACAGCCCGTAGATATCGCACGCCTTGATGTTCATGGTCACCTCGAGCTCGTGCCGCATCTCCTCGGTCCACGGCTCGGCGCCGAGAACGGCATACTTCAGCGAGGTGGACGTCGGATCGATGCCCATGTGCGCCATGGCGTCGGCGATGGTCAGCAGGTAGGTCGGGGTGGCCAGGATGGCGTCAGGCTTGAAGTCCTGGATCAGCTGGATCTGGCGTTCCGTCTGGCCGCCGGAGATGGGGATGACGGTGCAGCCGAGCGCCTCGGCGCCTGCATGGGCGCCCAGGCCGCCGGTGAACAGTCCGTAGCCGTAGGCGTTGTGGACCTTCATGCCGGGCCGGACGCCGGAGGCGCGCAGGGAGCGGGCCACCAGTTTGGCCCAGTCGGCCAGGTCCTTTTTGGTGTACCCGACGACGGTGGGCCGGCCGGTGGTGCCGGAGCTGGCGTGGATGCGGGCTACTTCGTTCTGCGGCACGGCGAACATGCCGAACGGGTATTCCTCCCGCAGATCGTCCTTGGTGGTGAACGGGAAGTTGCCCAGGTCGCTCAGTTCGCGGAGGTCGTTCGGGTGGATGCCGGCGGCGTCGAACTTCCGCTTGTAGAGCGGCACCCGGTCGTAGGCATAGGCCACGGTGTGCTGCAGCCGGGCAAGCTGGAGGGTCTCGAGTTCGTCACGGGAAATGGTTTCCTCGCGGTCCAGGACGGCGTCGGTTGCCTGGGCGGCGGCGGTCCCCTGTGTGGGGGATTCGGGGGCGTGGAGGGTCATGATTGTCCTACTTCTTGGGGATGGTGCGGCTGCGTCCGCGGAACTCGGCGATGAGTTCACCGCGCTGTTGCGGATCGGGCTGCGGGTCGGGGTCGGCTGCGAAAATCTGAATGTCGTACAACCCGCTGCGGCCTGCGCTGGAGCGGCGGTCCGCGACGGCAGTAATCACCTGGCCGCGGTACGCCGACTTGAGGAAGTTGATGTCCACACCGGATGCAACCGTGATGGTGTCCGCCTCGGCGGGCGTGGGGTGGACCGGATTGCAGGCCAGGGCGAAGGCGGTATCGCCAAACGCGAAGATCATCCCGCCGTGCGCCATGCCAAACCCGTTCAGCATTTCCTGCCTGAGTGTCATGCGGATGGTGGCGTGGCCTTCGCTGAGCGAGAGGACCTCGATGCCCATCCATATGGAGGCGTAGTCGTTTTCCAGGATGGGGTGGGTGGCCCCGGAGAGTGCTGCTTCAGCCATGCGTCATTGCCTCCAGCTTTATTTACCGAATGTTCATTAGGTAATCCCATCAGCCGGGTAGGTGTCAAGGCCTGTCCGTGTTTCCGGGCCCACGGCGGGCCTGTAACCGGGCGCCGGGAGCGTACGACGGCGGGGCGCACCCAGGGCGTTCCTGGCGCCGCACGTGCCCGGCACCACGCCCGCGAACCGGCCAAACGCTGCCCTATGGCCGCCCCGAAGTGCAAGGATGGTTGGACCTGCACCAGCACACCAAAGGGCGGACCATGGCCAAAGGCATTTACGTCAGCGCAACCACTCCGGGCTCGGGCAAATCGCTCGTGGCCCTGGGGCTCGCCGACACCCTCCACCGGCACGCTGACCGGATCGGCTTCTTCAAACCCGTGGTCCACGGCCCCGATGCCGCCCAGGACCCCATGGTGGCGCTGATGAAAGCCCGGTTCGCGCTCGACGACGACAGGTGCCGCGGCGGATTGACGTTCGCCGAGGTGCGGGCGCTGCTGGCAGAGGGCAGGCGTGCCGACATTGATGCCAGGTGCGTGGAGATTTTCGCCGAGATTTCCCGGCACTGCGACGTGGTGATCGTGGAGGGGACGGACCTCACCGGCCAGGACGCCGCCGTCGAGTTTGACCTCAACGCCCGGCTGGCCAACAACCTGGCCGCCCCCGTCGTTGCCGTGGTGGGCGCGAAGGGGCGGACCGTTGCCGAGACCGCCGCCGCCGTCGAAGTTGCCCGCAAAGAACTGGTGGCCGAGAAGTGCACGCTGCTGGCCATCATGGTGAACCGCGCCGACCCCGAACTCCTGGACGCGATCGCCGCCGAGATCAAGCCGGGTGCCTCCAACCGGCCGGTGTACGTGCTGCCCGAGCTGGAGGAGATCGCCCGCCCCACGACGGGCGAAGTGGCAGCGGCCCTGGGTGTGCGGCAGGTGGCCGGCCGGGCGGACATGGAGCGTGACGTGCGGGACATCAAGGTGGCCGCCATGAACGTGGGCCACTTCCTGAATGTTCTGGATGACGGGGCGCTGGTGATCGTTCCCGGTGACCGCGCGGACGTGATGGTGGCCTGCCTGGCGTCGTCGTTCTCACCCGAATTTCCGGTGCCTTCGGGCTTGATCCTGACCGGTGGTCTGGCCCCGGATGACAACATCTACCCGCTCCTGGCGCAGGCCCCCTTCCCTGTCTTCGCCACCACGGACGATACGTACACGACTGCCAAGCGCGTCTCCGAGGTCCGCAGCGAAATCTGGTCCGGGC
>NZ_QAIQ01000492.1:3679-8328 GCF_003061105.1 Arthrobacter sp. HMWF013 | reverse complement strand
ATCGTCTCCACCGGCGGCACCGCCGATGGAGACGATTTCGAAGCCGAGATCGGAGAGCCGCTTGACGCCCATGATGACCGAGCGCTTGTCCCGGTTCGCCACCGAGACAAAAATCTTGCCTTCGGTGGGCAGCGCGTTGTTCGCCGCTGCCTGGCTCTTCGCGAAAGCGGTGTCGAAGTGCTTGTCGATGCCCATCACTTCACCGGTGGAGCGCATTTCCGGGCCGAGCAGCGAGTCCACCACCTTGCCCTCCGGGGTGCGGAACCGGCTGAACGGCAGGACAGCTTCCTTGACCGAGACCGGTGCGTCCAGCGGCAGCGTGGATCCGTCGCCGGTTTCCGGCAGCATCTTGTAAGCGGTCCGGAGCTGGTGGATGGTGACGCCGGTGCCGATCAGGGCGGCCGCCTTGGCCATCTGGACGCCGGTGGCCTTGGAGACGAACGGGACCGTGCGGGAGGCACGCGGGTTCGCTTCCAGGACGTACAGGACATCGGAGGCCAGCGCGAACTGGATGTTGATCAGGCCACGCACGCCCACGCCCTCGGCGATGGCCCGGGTGGCGGTGCGCACGCGCTCCAGGACGTTGTTGCCGAGCGTGATCGGCGGCAGGACGCAGGCGGAGTCACCGGAGTGGATCCCGGCTTCCTCGATGTGCTCCATGATGCCGCCGAGGTACATGTCGGTGCCGTCGAAGAGCGCGTCGACGTCGATTTCGACGGCGTCTTCCAGGAACCGGTCGATCAGGACCGGGTGGTCCGGGGTGATCTCTGTGGCGTTGGCGATGTAGCGGGAAAGGTTCGGCTCGTCGTACACGATCTCCATGCCGCGGCCGCCGAGGACGTAGGACGGACGGACCAGGACGGGGTAGCCGATCTCGTCAGCGATCTTTTTGGCGTCCTCGAAGGAGACGGCGGTGCCGTTCTTCGGGGAGATCAGCCCGGCGTTGTCCAGGACGCGCGAGAATTCGCCGCGGTGCTCGGCGAGGTCAATCGCTTCCGGGGACGTGCCGAGGATGGGCACTCCGGCGTCGGCCAGCTGCTGGGCAAGCTTCAGCGGGGTCTGGCCGCCAAGCTGCACAAACACACCCATCACGCCGCCGGTACGTTCCTCGGCCGCGATGACCTCCAGGACGTCCTCGAGGGTCAGCGGTTCGAAGTACAGGCGGGTGGAGACGTCGTAGTCGGTGGAGACGGTTTCCGGGTTGCAGTTGACCATCACGGTCTCGTAGCCGGCCTTGCGCAGTGCCATCGAAGCGTGGACGCAGGAGTAATCGAACTCGATGCCCTGGCCGATCCGGTTGGGACCGGAGCCGAGGATGATGATGGAGGGCTTGGAGTGCAGTGCAACCTCGTCCTCCTCGTCGTAGGACGAGTAGTGGTACGGGGTGTAGGCGGCGAACTCTGCCGCGCAGGTGTCCACCGTCTTGTAGACCGGACGGATCCCCAGGGCCTGGCGGACACCGCGGACCACGGCCTCGGAGTTGTGCGTCAGGGCTCCGATCTGTTCGTCGGAGAAGCCGTGGCGCTTGGCCCGCTGGAGCATCTCCACGGTCAGTGAACCTGCCTGGCGGATCTCGTGCGAGATCTCGTTCAGGAGCTGGAGCTGGTCAAGGTACCAGGGATCGATCTTGGTGGCTTCGTACAGCTCCTCCACGCTGGCGCCGCCCAGGAGCGCACGCTGCACCTGGTGCAGGCGGTCCGTGGTGGGCCGCTTGGACTTTTCAAGGAGCTCCGCGACCTCCCATTCGGGGACGGAGCTGAAGTCCAGCTGCGAACCCTTCTGTTCCAGGGAACGGAGGGCCTTCTGGAGTGCCTCGGTGAAGTTGCGGCCCATGGCCATCGCCTCGCCCACCGACTTCATGGTGGTGGTGAGGGTGTTGTCGGCGGCCGGGAACTTCTCGAACGCGAACCGCGGAACCTTGACCACCACGTAGTCCAGGGTGGGTTCGAAGGACGCCGGCGTCTTCTGCGTGATGTCGTTGGGGATCTCGTCCAGGGTGTAGCCGAGGGAGAGCTTGGTGGCGATCTTGGCGATGGCGAAGCCGGTGGCTTTGGAAGCCAGGGCGGAGGAGCGGGATACGCGCGGGTTCATCTCAATGACGACGACGCGGCCGGTGTCCGGCTCGACGGCGAACTGGATGTTGCAGCCGCCGGTGTCCACGCCCACCTCGCGGATCACGGCGATGGAGATGTCGCGCAGCCGCTGGTATTCGCGGTCCGTCAATGTCAGGGCAGGGGCGACGGTGATGGAGTCGCCGGTGTGGACGCCTACAGGATCGAAGTTTTCGATGGAACAGACGACAACGACGTTGTCGTTCTTGTCCCGCATCATTTCGAGCTCGTATTCTTTCCAGCCCAGGATGCTCTCTTCCAGCAGGACCTCGGACGTGGGGCTGTACTGCAGGCCCTGTCCCACAATCCTGCGGAGGTCGCCCTCGTCATAGGCGAGGCCGGAGCCGAGGCCGCCCATGGTGAAGGAAGGCCGGACCACCATGGGGTAGCCCAGGTCCTCGGCAGCTTTGAGGGCCTCATCGATGGTGTGGATGATGTGGCTGCGGGCTGATTCGGCGCCGCAGCGTTCCACCACGCCCTTGAACTTTTCGCGGTCCTCGCCGAGCTCGATCGCGGCGATGTTCGCGCCGATGAGTTCGACGTTGTACTTCGCCAGCACACCGTTCTTGTCCAGGGCGATGGCGGTGTTCAGGGCCGTCTGCCCGCCCAAGGTGGGCAGGATGGCGTCCGGCCGCTCCTTGGCGATGATCTTCTCCACCACCTCGGGGGTGATGGGCTCGATGTAGGTGGCATCGGCGAACTCGGGGTCCGTCATGATGGTGGCGGGGTTTGAATTCACCAGGATGACCCGCAGGCCCTCCTCCTTGAGGACACGCAGTGCCTGGGTACCGGAGTAGTCGAATTCGGCGGCCTGGCCGATCACGATCGGGCCGGAGCCGATGACCAGGACGCTCTTAAGGTCAGTTCTCTTGGGCATTACTTGGTGTCCTCAGTCTTGGAATCGGTGGTGTTCTTGGCGTCGGCAGGCTTTTCCGACAGGTTGGCAGTGCGCCCGTCGCGGGTGCCTTCCATGAGGTCGATGAAACGGTCGAACAGGTACGCGGCGTCGTGGGGGCCGGCCGCCGCTTCGGGGTGGTACTGGACGGAGAAGGCAGGGATATCGAGGCACGCCAGGCCCTCGACGACGTCGTCATTGAGGCTGATGTGGCTGACCTCAACGCGGCCGTAACGCTCCTCCGGAGCCTGGGTGGCGCCGTCGAGCGGTGCATCCACGGCGAAACCGTGGTTCTGCGAGGTGATCTCCACCTTGCCGGTGCGCCGGTCCAGCACGGGCTGGTTGATGCCGCGGTGGCCGTAGCGGAGCTTGTAGGTGCCGAAGCCCAGTGCGCGTCCCAGGATCTGGTTGCCGAAGCAGATGCCGAAGTACGGGAGTTTCTCGTCCAGGACCGAACGGAGCAGCTTGACCTGCGCGTCAGCGGTAGCGGGGTCGCCGGGGCCGTTGGACATGAAGAAGCCATCCGGGTTGACGGCCTTGACGTCCTCCAGCGTGGCGGTGGCGGGCAGGACGTGCACGCGGACGCCGCGCTCGGCGAAGCGGACGGGGGTCATGGCCTTGATGCCGAGGTCGATCGCGGCAATGCTGAA
Organism: Arthrobacter sp. HMWF013; assembly: GCF_003061105.1. Taxonomy (GTDB): domain Bacteria; phylum Actinomycetota; class Actinomycetes; order Actinomycetales; family Micrococcaceae; genus Arthrobacter. The sequence goes on along the minus strand of NZ_QAIQ01000492.1, from coordinate 4,672 downwards.
CCGTGCCTCGCCTTCCCAGCCGTGGTCCTTGGGGTCCACGACGTAGGCCTCGTCGACGCTGACCTCTTCAGCGAGGCGGGCGCCTTCCATCGGGGCGCTGGCCGAGACAGCGTCAAGGAGTTCCTTGTCCGTGGCCTTGGCCGCCTCGCCGGAGAAGATCCCGGCGCGCATGGTCTTGTGCTCGCGCAGGTGCCTGGTGATGGCGCGGGTATCCACGCCCTGGATGCCCACAATCCCCTGCTCCACCAGTTCCTCATCGAGTGACCGCTCGGAGCGCCAGTTGGACGGGCGGCGGGCGGCGTCGCGGACGATGTAGCCGGCCACCCAGATGCGGCGTGACTCGGCGTCCTCGCTGTTCACGCCGGTGTTGCCGATGTGCGGGGCCGTCTGTACCACCAGCTGGCGGGCATAGGACGGATCCGTGATGGTTTCCTGGTAGCCGGTCATGCCGGTGGCGAAGACCGCCTCGCCCAGGGCCTTGCCCTGCGCGCCGTAGCTGGTGCCGCGGAAAATGCGGCCGTCCTCCAGGACGAATGCCGCCGGGGTGGAAGGAGCCGAAGCCGCTGGGTTTGCTGTCACTGTTTCTGTCACTGTCTTACTTTCCACTATGGGGATCCTGGGAATGTTCCTGGTGGCCGGCGGCGATCAATTGCTGAAGGGAGTCATCGAGGGCCACTTTGTCAGCGGCCCGGCGGGTGCGGAAGCCGGTATCGAGTTCGTGGGTTCCGAGGAGCCAGGTGAGGACGAGGAGGCCTTCCTTTTCCACAAATTTCCCGGCCATTCCGCTTTCCTGCCGGACCCCGGTCAGGCTGGCTGCCGGGATGTAGAGCGCCGGAGCGCCGGACCGGTCGAAGAGGACGCCGTGGGAGAACACGCTGAGGACAGCGTTGGTCCGGATGCCGAGGCCGTGCACGGCGATCCGGTCGAGCCAGTCCCCGGCGGTGGTGGAAGCAACGTACTGTCCCTCGGCGCGGGCCACCGGTACGCCGGCGG
>NZ_QAIQ01000492.1:0-3660 GCF_003061105.1 Arthrobacter sp. HMWF013 | reverse complement strand
CGGCCTGCCGCCTGAGGCGGTTGCGCCAGCCGATCCCGATCAGGACCAGAGCGACGGCGACCAGCGCCAGGGTGATGACCAAAGTGAGGGTCTGGTTGTTCATCAGGCGGCGCCTGCCGTTGACTCGGCCGGGTGCCGGTAGGGGGTGTTGAGCTTGCCGTCCAGGACGGTGGGGTGGCCCTTGTAGAACGTGGCCACCACCTTGCCCGGCAGCTCCAGCCCGGCGAACGGGGAGTTCCGGCCCATCGTGGCCATTTTCTCAGGATCCACTGTCCAGCGGGCCGCGGGGTCCACAAGGATGATGTTGGCGGGCTCGCCGGCTTCGAGGGGGCGGCCCTGATCGGACAGCCTGCCGATCTGCGCCGCCGCGGTGGAGGTCACCCGGGCGAAGTCGGCCCAGGTCATGAGGCCGGTCTCAATCATGGCGTGCTGGACCACAGACAACGCCGTTTCCAGCCCGGTCATGCCCATCGCCGCCTGCGCCCATTCGCATTCCTTGTGCTCGCTGGGGTGCGGGGCGTGGTCAGTGCCCACCACGTCGATGGTGCCGTCGGCCAGGCCTGCCCGGAGGGCCTGGACGTCAGCGTCCGTCCGCAGCGGCGGGTTGACCTTGTAGACGGGGTTGTAGCTGCGGACGAGGTTGTCCGTGAGCAGCAGGTGGTGCGGGGTAACTTCGGCGGTGACGTTGATGCCGCGCTGCTTCGCCCAGCGGATGATTTCCACCGAGCCGGCGGTGGAAACGTGGCAGACGTGCAGGCGGGAGTTCACGTGCTGGGCCAACAGGACATCCCGGGCGATGATGCTTTCCTCAGCAACGGCCGGCCAGCCGGTGAGACCCAGGACTGCGGACACCTCGCCCTCGTTCATCTGTGCCCCAGCCGTGAGCCGCGGTTCCTGCGCGTGCTGGGCCACGACGCCGTCGAACGCCTTGACGTATTCCAGCGCACGGCGCATCAGCACCGGATCGTGGACGCAGATGCCGTCGTCGGAGAACATCCGGACCCGGGCGCGGGAGTCGGCCATGGCGCCGAGCTCTGCGAGCTGCTCCCCCGCAAGGCCCACCGTCACGGCGCCGACCGGGCGGACATCCACCCAACCGGCTGCGCGGCCCAGGCTGAAGACCTGTTCCACCACACCGGCGGTGTCCGCCACCGGCGTGCTGTTGGCCATGGCGTGCACGGCGGTGTAGCCGCCCAGGGCAGCGGCACGGGTGCCGGTCTCCACGGTTTCGGCGTCCTCGCGGCCGGGTTCGCGCAGGTGGGTATGTACGTCCACCATGCCTGGCAGGGCCACCAGGCCCGCAGCCTCAATCACCGTGGCGCCGGCCGCGTCAGGGCTGGTTGCTGCGCCGGTCCCCCGGGCGGCAATGACGCCGTCACGGATCAGCAGGTCCTCGGCTTCGGAGCCCAGGACTGCCGCACCCCGGATCAGGTAGGTTCCGTTGTTCTCTGCCATCAGTGGCTCTCCTTGGTGGAATGGGCGTTCGCGTTGGCTGCAGTGGTGCGGGCAGCGCCCGCGGTGGCGGCTGGTTCGCGGGTGTCCCCGGAGAGCAGCAGGTACAGGGCGGCCATCCGGACCGACACGCCGTTGCGTACCTGCGCGAGCACGGTGGAACGGGGCGAGTCGGCGGCGGCGGCGGAAATTTCCAGGCCCCGGTTCATGGGGCCCGGATGCATGATGATGGTGTCCTTCAGCCCCAGGCTGTCCAGGGTCCGGAGCCGGTTGTCATCGAAACCCCAGCGCCTGGAGTATTCGCGGGTGGACGGGAAGAACGAGGCGTTCATCCGCTCGCCCTGGACCCGCAGCATCATCACGGCATCCACCCCCTGTTCAAGGGTTTCGTCCAGGTTGTAGCTGACCTTGCACGGCCACTGTTCGACGCCGATGGGCAGCAGCGTGGGCGGCGCCACAAGGGTGACTTCCGCGCCGAGCGTGCGCAGCAGCCAGACGTTCGAACGTGCAACGCGGGAGTGCAGGACGTCACCGGCGATGGCAACGCGCATTCCGGTCAGGTCCGCGCCGATGGATCCGTTCCCGGCGAGTCTGGACCAGTGCCGGCGCATGGTGAAGGCGTCCAGCAAGGCCTGCGTGGGGTGCTCGTGCGTGCCGTCGCCGGCGTTGATGACTGCGGCGTCGATCCAGTCGGTGGCTGCCAGCCGGTGCGGGGCCCCTGAAGCCCAGTGGCGGATCACGACGGCGTCAGCCCCCATCGCTGCCAGCGTCTGGGCAGTGTCCTTGAGGGACTCGCCCTTGGAGACCGAGGAGCCCTTCGCGGCGAAGTTGATGACGTCGGCGGAGAGCCGCTTCGCTGCAGCTTCGAAGGAGATACGGGTGCGGGTTGAGTCCTCGAAGAACAGGTTCACCACGGTGCGCCCGCGCAGGGCCGGGAGCTTCTTGACTTCGCGGTCCCCTACTGCGGCCATCTCTTCGGCGGTGTCGAGGATGCGCACGGCGTTGGCCAGGCTGAGGTCTTCGGTGGAAAGCAGGTGTTTCACGCGCCGCCCTCAATGACCACTTCGTTGATGGCAGTGCCGTTGTCATCGGTGTCGGTCTCGGCGAGGCGGACGCGGACTTTCTCGGCGGACGAGGTGGGCAGGTTCTTCCCCACGTGATCGGCCCTGATGGGGAGCTCGCGGTGGCCGCGGTCGATCAGGACGGCCAGCCGGACAATCCGCGGCCGGCCGAGGTCGATCAGTGCATCAAGGGCGGCACGGATGGTGCGGCCGGAGTAGAGGACGTCATCAATGAGGACCACGACTTTGTTGTCGATCCCGGTCCTGGGCAGCTGGGTGGGCAGCGGCGGCCTGGTGGGCTGGTGGGACAGGTCGTCGCGGAACATGGTGACATCCAACTGGCCGACGATGGCCGCGGCGTCAACGGTGGGATCAGCGGCGGCGATCTTTTGTGCCAACCGGACTGCCAGCGGGTAACCGCGGCGGGGGATGCCCAGCAGGACCAGGTCTTTGGACCCTTTGTTGGCCTCAAGGATCTCATGGGCGATTCGAGTGAGTGCACGGTCAATATCCGCCTGGTTGAGGACAACCCTGGCTGGAACCGGTGCGCTGGTGACAGCAGTCAACTCTTGTCTCCCCTTTCCCCGCCTCACGGGACGGAATTAAAAAAGGATCATTTGCGTTTCAAAATTACCACACCGGCGGTGGCGCAATAGGCTTTCCAGTATGTCCATGCACCCTCACGCGCCCGATTCCGGCGAGGCCGGCCACGCGGGCCAACGTCCTGGCCAGCCGGGCCTGTCAGCAGAATCACAGGCTTATTTTCCCGGGCAGGCCAATCCCAGCTGGATGGGCCGGGTGGAGCCGGAGTATTACCGCCCGGCACCTGGCCATGCCGGCACTCCCCTTCCCTCCGTGGGCCCCGCGCTGGTGGGTGCAGGCGGTCGGGGCGGCGGCATGCGCTCGGCCGGCCTGACGCTGATGGTGGGCGGTGCCGCCCTGGTGTTCCTGAGCCTGTTCCTGGTGGTGCCTTTCCTGCTGGCCAACACCGGGGTCAGCGGGTTCGCGGTGGGTTTCGTCGTCTCGCTGATCCCGCTGACCGCCGTGCTCCTGACCGTCCACGCCATTGACCGGTGGGAACCGGAACCCAAGCGGCTCCTGTTTTTCGCCTTTACCTGGGGTGCGGCCGTCTCAGTCGCGGTCACCC
>NZ_QAIQ01000491.1 GCF_003061105.1 Arthrobacter sp. HMWF013 | reverse complement strand
CGATAGCCTCGTCCTGACCGTGGTCTTCGCGGCAGTCTTCTTTTACGTCCTCTACGGCGTCGTCCGCGCCGCCGTCCGTGACGGTATCCTCCAAGCCGACGAACGGCGGCAGAAATCGGGCGTCGGGCTCAACAACAGCGGAGAAGGGGCATGAGCAGCCGAGGTTGGCTCCTGGCCATCGTAGGAACAGCCTTCATCATCTTCGTGCTTCCCTACGTTATGGAAGTGTTCGGCCAGGCCTTCAACGGCACAGAGACCCTGATTCTCGTCGTCCTTCTCTGGGCTGGCAGCTGGGCCTTTAGCCGCAGGCGGGCTCCGGGAAGGACAGGCTTGTGAAGCACATCTGGTCGATTAGCGCTGCTGTGGCGCCTGCTGAGAGGCGAACCCGTGAGGGCGACGCGCAACGGACCGTCCGCTGGCAGGTAGCCTGTCGGTAGGCGGCAGCAGCAGGGGGATCTGATGAATGAACTGACCGACGTGATGGCTCAAAAGATGGAGCGGGCATCACAAATCTTGAGCGGGCTGAGTCGTGTAGCGTCCAAGAACTGCAACTGGTTGCGGTCCAACTCGGAACTGCATTCGGAACTCCTTGACCTACAGAACGAGCTACGAGAAGCCGCTGCCCGTGTCACGGGCAACACTGATATGGGCAGCCATCTTGTAGAGGCGCAGATTGTCGGGAACCAGCTCGGTGAGCTCTTCAAGGCCGACAAGAAGCCGGAGTCCTAGCTGAACCTTCCAAGAACGGGGGCAGGATTTACCGGCGGTTCCTGACGTGCTGGTGCCAGTACCTGGCGTTCTCGCTGCCGGTGCGGAGTATTGCATCGGGTTCCCATTGAGCGGGCCAGATTTGAAGGAGGTAGTCATCGACCGTGTCCTCTGCGAATTCCCCCGCGTGCCCTTCGTCCCGGCCTTTGGCACTGACACGCAGCCGGTAGGAACCGCGCGGAAGGTCTACTGGGCCCGTGTTCTCGCCCGCCCAGGTACTCCACATCACCGCGCGCCTTTCAGGAATCGCGATGGATGCCTCGACAACGTCCTCCCACTGCCCGTCATCGCTCCCCGGTGGCGCATCCAGCAGGACGATACGAACGGGCGAGCCACCCGACCGCCGGGCGAGGTTGACGTGCAGACCGTGCTGGTTGGAAGCCCCGACCAAGCCGTTGACCTGGCCCTGATATGAGCGGTCGAAGTCGCCGTCGAAGAAGCCATCCTCTCCCCATGTGAGGTCAAGCTGTCCGTAGTCGGTCTGGATCACCTGGTCCAGTAGTACACGTTCCACAGGCTCAGCCTAGCCGCGGTCAACTACGCGAAAGCTTCTGCTCCCATTTCGGCAACTTGCCGGTGAGCCTCTTCGAGGTCAGGTGCCAGCGGTGGCATTCATGGCACGGGTAGGCGCGGGCTGGCTGCTTGCCCTGCTTCCCGGCAGCCAGGATCGCGTTTAGGGCGCGCAGGGCCAAGTACTGGTTCGGGTACGGGTTTTTCTGACAGGCCATCGCGGGGTCCTTCGTTCGGTTGACCGAACGGTTCACACCCGCCTACAGTCGCCATCTTCATAGCGGTCTTGCTGGACTGATCATGCCACATGCTGCAGGTTTCTTTGCAGGAGCTACTGGGGCTCGGATTCGCCTTCAAGGTTGACCTCGCCGGCGGCAATCCGTTCGGCCGTGCGCCGGTAGGCATCGGTGATGAAGTCCTCGACGTCGCTGGCCCCGATGCGCCAAATACCCCTCCCACCGACCTGGATTCCGCGAAGCTCCCCAGTCCTGAGCAGCGCCCTGATCTGGTTCTGGTTCACATTCAGCTCTTCGGCCGCCTGCGAGATCGTCAGGAATCGGGGCCTCTTCGGTTCGTCGGTCACCGGATCATCCTATGTGCGGCCCGGCGCCTGGCGGGCACAACCGTCGCGCCACGAATTGGGTCTGGTATTCCGCATCAGTCAGGCACAAAGTATGTCTACCCGTCCCTCACGCAAATTGTTCGGAGGCATCAATGGCAGGCGAACGTACGGCCTTGGTGACGGGAGGCGCCCGCGGGATCGGCCGGGCCATCGCTGAGCAGTTGGCCGAGGAAGGTTGGAACGTTGTTGCCACTTACAACACTGGCCTCGATGAGGCGAAGGAACTGGCGCGCACCCACGGCGTCCAGATACGCCGGACTGATCTGGCGGACAGAGCGAAAACAGTCGAGTTCGCTCATCGGATTTGTGACGAATTTCCGCTGACTGCCCTGGTCAACAACGCCGGAGTCCTTGAGAAGGAACCGTTCGAGGAAATGACGC
>NZ_QAIQ01000490.1 GCF_003061105.1 Arthrobacter sp. HMWF013 | reverse complement strand
GCAGTGGTCATAGCCACGCACCCGGCCCAGGCTTTGAGCTTCCTCGCCGATGCCACCCCGGATGAGAAAGAAGCGCTGGGCGGCATGCCCTACTCCGTCAACCACACCGTCTTCCACCGCGATCCGGCGGTCCTTCCCGCCGCGGACAATGCCAAGGCGTCCTGGAACTACCGGCTCCCCGGCTGCGACGCCCGCCCCGACAAGGTGCTCGTCAGCTACGACCTCACCCGGCTCCAGCGCCTGCAGCCCGCCGATGGCCAGCCGTATCTGGTGAGCCTTGGCGAGTCCGAACTGATCGGCGAGGAGCAGGTCCTTGAGCGCATGGTGTACGAGCACCCGCAGTACACCCCCGACTCGTTGCGCGCGCAGCAGCGGATCGCAGCCCTGAGTGATAGCCGGATCGCCTACGCCGGTGCCTACCTGGGCTGGGGCTTCCACGAGGACGGTGCATTGTCCGGTGTGCGGGCTGCCGAGCACCTGGGCCGCACCTGGGACGGGCCCGGACTGCAGTCACCCGAGCCCGAACTGCAGACGGCTTCGGAGGGCACATGAGCGCCACGGCAGCCATTTACCGCACCTCCATCTCGCATGTGCGGCAGACCCCGCTGAAGAACGCCTTTACCTACCGGAGCTACAGCTGGTTTGTTGATGTGGACAGGCTCCCCGTTCTGCCGCGGATCCTGCGGCCGCTTGCCGTCTTCCTGGCGGCGGACCACCTCGGCGATCCCAAAGCCACTATCCGCAGCAATGTGGAGGCCTTCCTCCGGACCCGGGGGATAGAGCCCGACGGCGGCGCGATCCGGATGCTGACCAGTGCCCGGGTGTTCGGGCACGTCTTCAACCCGCTCACCCTGTTCTGGTGCTACCGGCAGTCCGGGGACCTGCAGTGCGTCATCGCCGAGGTCCACAACACCTATGGGGAACGCCACTGCTATCTCCTGGACACGGATTCCGCCGGCCGGGCCACTGTGCATAAGGCCTTCTACGTTTCACCGTTCAATGATCTGGCCGGGCTGTACCGCATGAAGGTGCCCGCTCCCCGGGAACGGCTCTCAGTTTCCATCGTCCTGGAGCGGGAGGGGCACCGGCCCTTCGTTGCCACCATGGACGGGGACCGGCGCCCGGCCACCGTGCCGAACATCCTGGCGGCGGCAGTGGCTGTTCCGGCCGCGCCGCTGCTGGTTTCCGCTTTGATCCGGATCCAAGGCGTTAAACTCTGGGCAAGACGCCTGCCCGTCGTCAAAAGGCCACATCACCCCTCACAGGAGGCAGTTCAATGACTATGACCGATGAGAACGGAACGGCTGCAACTGTGGCGGTCGCAGCTGCGAAGTCAGCTGTCCGGCAC
>NZ_QAIQ01000489.1 GCF_003061105.1 Arthrobacter sp. HMWF013 | reverse complement strand
CCTAAGAACTTCGTGGGGTCTGAAGGTCAGGCGTGCATTCGACAACAGCGCATGTCGGCAGCAGCGGGTGTGCTGGGCCAATAGTCTGCGGCTGCAGGTGCTGTTGAGTTCTTGTTCACAATTGAAAGTGTGCAACGTAACAATGAAAACTTGCAAGTAACAAAGGGCCTTTCGTTCCGCATTGTGAGACAAAAGGGCTATATGTGGCGTAGATCACGATTCTGGATTGGCGATAATTTGCCGGTTGCAGTTAGCCCCAGGGGCGCGATAAGCGACATCCTGCGAATATACTTCGACTGAATGGCGATTTGAGGGTTGAATATTCACATGCCCAAGAGTTCCCGGAATTGCCCTCCCGTTTTGACCGCCTGTCCACCCCCTAAGGCTGCGGTTTCGCACTGGTCCGCTGGGCTCGCAGCCCCCGGCGGGCTCAGAATCATCATTGAGCGGACCGGCATTATCCACATGGACCAATAACGGGCGGGCTCCCTGCATTCAGCTCGCTAGGCTGGGATTCACAGCGCGCTCACAGGAAGCCCATAGCGCGCGCTAACCGAAAGATCGGAGAGTTGTCACATGGCCACTTCGCACTCCATGACCAACAACCTTCCGCAGCTCACCCACCCGGACGGCTCCCCCATCCGCGCCCTGGTGGTTGACGACGAACCCAGCCTCTCCGAGCTCATGAGCATGGGGCTGCGCATGGCGGGCTGGTCTGTTGCCGTGGCCGCCGATGGCCCCGAGGCCGTCAAGCTCGCCAAAGAGTTCCGCCCTGACGTCCTGGTGTTGGATGTGATGCTGCCAGGCTTCGATGGCGTTGAGCTGCTGGGCAGGATCCGCGCCTTCGCGCCGGAGGTTCCTGCGCTTTTCCTGACTGCCAAGGACGCCATCCAGGACCGGATCGTTGGCCTGGCGGCCGGCGGGGACGATTACGTCACGAAGCCGTTCAGCATGGAGGAAGTCCTGCTGCGGCTGCACCGCCTGGTTCAGCGGTCCGGCGTTGCAGCCATGGACACCGCCGAACTTGTGGTGGGTGACCTCGTCCTTAACATCGACACCCGCGAGGTGACCCGCGCCGGCGACGACATCCAGCTCACGGCCACCCAGTTCGAGCTGCTCCGCTACCTGATGGAGAACCCCAAACGCGTGATCAGTAAGGCCCAAATCCTGGACCGCGTCTGGAACTACGATTTCGGCGGCCAGGCCAACATCGTGGAACTTTACATCTCCTACCTCCGCAAGAAAGTCGACTCGGTGCACCCGCCCATGATCCACACCGTCCGCGGCGCCGGCTACGTCATCAAGCCGGCGGAGTAGCGCCTCCATGTCCTCGCCACGGGCAACCCCGCCAGCCGCACGGAGCTGGCTCAAACCCGCCAACTGGCACCTGCGCACCCGCCTTGTACTGCTTGCCATGGCCCTGTTGGTGGCCATTTGCGGCGCTGTGGGGCTGTTCAGCTACGCCTCGATGGACTCCTTCCTCACCCGGCAACTCGACGAACAGCTGAGCCAGGCCG
>NZ_QAIQ01000488.1:7157-8093 GCF_003061105.1 Arthrobacter sp. HMWF013 | reverse complement strand
ATTACTACTACCGCACCGCGGGGATGCTGCGGATGCTGGGCAAGACGCTGCCGGCGGTCCGCGCTCTGGCCCGCGGCCAGGCGCACATGGGGGTGGCCGGCTGGCGCGACTACTCGCATCCCAAGTACGAACGGGTGATCGAGGACTGGCAGGCGAAGCCGGTCGCGGAGCTCTCCGGCGAGGAGCTGCTGGAGGGTGCGCAGGCCCTGCTGGACGCCGGCACCGTGTACTACACGGCCGTGCAGTCCATCATTCCGCTGGCCGCGAGCAGCGAACTCTCCTTCCGGGCGTTCTACGAGAAGCTCGTCCGGCGAGACGGGGATCCCCCGGCGCAGACCTTCATCCTCGGCTACGACAGCGAACCCATCCGGGCGGAGAAGTCGCTGTACGGCCTTGCCGCGTGGGCCCGCGGCGTACCCGGACTGGCCGCTGCGCTGCTCCATGAACCGACGACGGCGTTGGCCGGGTCCCAGCGCACCGGCGCCGCGCCTGCCGGGTTCGATCAGTCGTTGTGGGAGCAGTGGCATTCCCGCCTTCAGGCCCACCTGGACCGGTTCGGCCATACGGTCTACAACCTGGACTTCGCCAACCCGGTGCCGGCCGACGATCCGTCGGCACCGCTGGGAACGGTGAAGTTCTATCTGCGCGGGCAGGGCACAGATCCGAACGAACGGCAGCGGCACTCCGCCGAACGCCGGGAGAACCAGACCAGGCTGGTCAGCACCCGCCTCGGGCCCCGCCGCCGCGCCGCCTTCCTCCGGCTGCTCCGGTGGGCACAGAGCACCGCGCCGATCCGCGAAGACGCACTGGCCGACGTCGGCCTGGCCTGGCCGCTGCTGCGGCGGATGCTGCTCGAACTCGGCCAACGTCTCGTGGACTCCAGCGTGATTGGCGAGCCCGCCGACGTGTTCTGGCTGCGGTACCAGGAGCTGCGGA
>NZ_QAIQ01000488.1:1468-7147 GCF_003061105.1 Arthrobacter sp. HMWF013 | reverse complement strand
GGCCATTACCGGGGCGGAGCGGCCAGTGCGGGCCGCCGCTGTCGAGGAGCGGAAAATGCTGTGGCGCGGCCAGCTGAAGGCTGCTGCCCCACAGATGCTGCCGGAGAGCCGCTGGATGGAAAAGTCTTTGACGTCCATGATGCCCGCGGGCTCGCAGCACCAGGCCGGCGACATCATCAAGGGCACGGGTGCGAGCTCGGGCCGGGTCACCGCTCCGGCGCGCGTGCTGAGGGGGCCGCAGGATTTTGCCCTGATGGTGCCCGGGGAGGCGCTGGTGGCCCGGAACACCACACCCGCGTGGACACCGCTCTTTGCGATGGCCTCCGCCGTGGTCACGGATGTGGGCGGGCCGTTGAGCCACAGCTCCATCGTGGCCCGGGAGTACGGGATCCCTGCGGTGCTGGGCACCGGGGTGGCCACCCAGCGTCTCGCCAACGGCCAGCAGATCCGGGTGGACGGCGACGCCGGCACCGTCATGATCGAACATTCCGGCCCTACTCAGGGGCCGTGAGCGGGTGGCATGATGTGCGCATGAGCCAAGTCACGTGCGATCTGACCATCTCCCTCGACGGCTACCTCGCGGGCCCGAACCAGAGCATGGCGGAACCGTTGGGCGAGGGCGGCGAGAGCCTGCACCGGTGGCAGTTCGAGGAACCTGAAGCCCACACAGCCGAAAGGGAAGGCATCCTCGCGGCCGGCGCCTTCATCATGGGCCGGAACATGTACGCCGGGCCCGGCCCCGGGCCGTGGGCTGAGGACTGGCGGGGTTGGTGGGGTGAGGAGCCGCCCTATCACGCACCCGTCTTCGTCCTCACCCACCATGCACGGAAGCCCCTGGAGATGGAGGGCGGCACCACGTTCAACTTCGTCACCGACGGGATCGAAGCGGCGCTGGCCCAGGCCCGCGAGGCCGCCGGCAGCAAGGACGTGGCCATCGCGGGCGGCGCCCAGACTGCCCGGCAATACCTGTCGGCAGGGCTGATCGACGAACTGCGGCTCCACATCTCGCCCATGGTCCTGGGAGCGGGCGAGCGGCTGCTCGACGGCGTGGGGAGCCTCAAGCTCGAGCCGACGGAGGTGCGCGGCAGCAGCCTGGTCACCCACGTCCGGTATCGGGTCACCCGGTGAGCAGCCATGGACGCGGAGATCCGGGACCTGGCGCTCCGCACCGGCATCACGGTGCCGTGCCTGGTCAGGGACAGTACCGACGGCGACGCCGACTCACCACCGGTGCTGCTGCTCCACGCGTGGGGCGAATCCCGCGGCAGCTTTGACCGGCTGATACCCCTGCTGGCGGACTTCCGGGTCTACGCGCCGGACCTGCGCGGGCAGGGCGAAGCGGACAAACCGGAGGGCGGTTACTCCCTGGCGGAACAGGCTGAGGACGCCGCAGCGATCCTGGAAGCCCTCAACGTGCCCCGGGCCGCCGTCGTCGGCTCCTCCAGCGGAGGGTACGTCGCGCAGCAGCTCGCCGTTACCCATCCGGAAAGGGTGGCTGCGCTGGTGCTGGTGGGCTCGCCGTTGAGCCTTCAGGGACGGACCACGTTCGCCGACGAGGTGGACCGTTTGAGGGACCCGCTCGACGAGGACTGGGTCCGGGCCTCGTTGTCCTGGTTTCCCCTGCACCACCACGTGCCGGAGTGGTACATCGAGGACCGGGTGCGCGACGGCCTCAGGATGCCCGCCCGCGCATGGAAAGGGATCCTGGCTGGCCTGCGCGAAGCAACGCCGCCCACGGACACGGGAACCATCGAAGCGCCCACGCTGATTCTCTGCGGTGCCCAGGACAAACTGCTGCCACGTGGTGACCAGGAAACCCTCGCCGCCCGGATCCCCGGCGCAGTGTTGAAGGTCTATCCGGACGTGGGCCACGTGGTGCTGTGGGAGTGCCCGGAGCAGGTGGCAGAGGATACGGCGGCGTTTCTTGCGTCCCTCGGTTAAGGGGATTCGCCGCCAAGCACCACGTTGACCGGTTTCTGTCCGGCCTGCAGCAGCCCGATCTGCTTCCGGATCAGCCGCGCCATCCGCGGCAGCATGGCCGAGCTCGCGCCGCCCACGTGCGGGGTGATCAGGACCCCCGGCACGTTCCAGAGCGGGTGGTCCTGCGGCAGCGGTTCCGGATCCGTCACGTCCAGCGCCGCCCGCAGCCTGCCGGAGGAGGTTTCGCGCAGCAGCGCTTCGGTGTCGGCCACCGGCCCGCGCGCCACGTTCACCAGCAGCGCCCCGTCGGCCATCGCTGCGAGGAACCTGCCATCCACCAGGTGCCGGGTCTGTTCGCTGAGGGGAACGCTGACCACCACAATGTCGTGCAGCGGCAGCTGTTCGTCCAGGGAATCAATTCCGTGGATCCTGCCGCGCTCATCGTCGCGGCCCCGGCTGGCCAACCGTGTCACCTCCGCCTCGAACGGCAGCAGCCTGGCCTCGATCGCCTTCCCCACTCCCCCGTAGCCCACCAGCAGCACGCGCCGGTCGGCCAGGCTGGGACGCTGCGAGTTGTCCCAGGTGCCAATCGCCGCATTCCGCACAAAGTCCGGGATCCCCCGCTGGCTGGCAATGATCATGCCCACCGCAAGCTCCGCCGTCGACGTCTCATGGACACCCGCGGCATTGGCGAAAAGGCACCCGGCGGGCAGAACCGCGGCCACGCCGTCGTACCCGATCGACTGGCTCTGCACCAGCCCCACCTGCACCGAATCCAGTGCCTTCAGCGGCGCCGCCCCGCCCATGTACGGCGGCACCACCATGTCCAACGGGTCCGCCGGGGCGGGCCCGGTCAGGTCCCACAGCAGAAGTTCGACGCCGGCGGACGGCTCGAGTGCCGCCAGCAGCTTCTGATCGGGCAGGCTTACCCGCAGTTTCCGTGACACGGCCAGATCGGGCATGGATGGCTCCTTCTCTCAGTTCACCTGACAGTTAACCAGCTTGGCGGCCTTCCGCCCGCGTCCGGCGGGTGCGAGAGTGGGACCATGACTGAGCAAACCGGCGGGCTGGTCCTGAATCTTGAATGCACGCTCGCCGCACCCCCGGAACGCGCCTTCAGGATGCTGACCGAGGCCTCGGAGCTGGTGAAGTGGTGGGGGCCGCACGGCTTCATCATCCCCGCTGCCGACGTGAACCTGGTGGTGGGCGGACGTTACCGGTTCCGCATGACGCCGCCGGACGGCGAGCCCTTCCACCTCTCGGGTGAGTACCTCGAGATCGATCCGCCGTGGCGGCTGGTCTACACCTTCAACTGGGAGGAACCCACCCCGGACGACGGCGAAACGGTGGTGGACCTCTCGCTCGGGAGCGCCGGGTCCGGCACCCGCCTGGTGCTCTCGCAGGGGCCGTTCCTCACCGAGGAGCGGCTGGCCCTGCACCGGGACGGCTGGACTGAATCCTTCGAGAAGCTGAGGACGGTCACTGACCCTGGCTGAGGGTCCACGCCGGGACGTCCGGCCGGTCCTTCCGACGGCGCCGCGCCACCGCGATCAGGGCACCGGCACCACCAAGGAACACCACGGCGGCCGCGGCGGCAATAGCCGGAAGACCCGGTGCGGCGGCAGCGCCGTCGGACGCCTGGGCTGCGGCCCCTGACCCGCCGGCGTCGGGCACCCCGGCGGCAGCCGGCACAGGGCCGGGCCCTTTCTTGGCCCAGCCAATCACGGTCAGGGACCTGCCGCCCCGGTTGACCACCACCACTGATCCGTCGGCCCGCACCGCCATCCGGCCCGGATCCTCGCCGGTGGCAATGGTTTCAGCAACGGCGCCGGCGCCGGCCTGGATGACCGAGACCGTGTTGTCCGTGCTGTTGGACACGTAGACGGTGCCGTCCGGGGCGGCCACCACCTCCTGCGGTGCGCCGCCCACCGGGATCCGCCTGGCCACTTCAGTACCGCCGGGTTCGATGACCGCGACGTCGTTGGTCAGGATGTTTGCCACATACACGGTTCCGTCCGGGGCGGCCGCGATGCCGTGCGGGTGGGCCTTCGCGCCGACGCTGATGGTGTGCGACGGGCTGGGCGAACCCGCGGGGACCACGGTGACTGTGCCTTCATATTCGTTGGCGGCATAGAGCGTCCCGTCCTTGGCCACCGTTAGCTCCACCGGATAGGGCCCGGCCTGGATGGTGCGCTCGGTCCAGGTGCGGCCGGGCGGGACCACCGAGGCACTCCCCTCCGCCGGGTTGGCCACGTACACCGATCCGTCCGGCCCCGCCGTGAGCCAGTGCGTGCCCGGGCTCACGGCGATGGCATAGTCCGGTTTGGCCGCACCGGCGGAGACCACTCCGATCTCGGCCTGCCCGGAGTCCGTTGTCTGGAGCACATACAGCGTCCCGTCCGGCGTCATCGCCAAGGATGAGGGAAACCGCCCCACGGTTATGGTGCGGGACGCCCGGGTTTCTCCGGGCTCGAACACGGCGACGCCGCCCGCCCAGTGGTAGTCACTGACGTACAGCGTCCCGTCCGGGGCGGACACCACACCCAGGGGCTGGAGGCCGGTACCGACCTCGGTTGCGTCGCGTGACGTTGCGTCGTCGGCCAGTGCCGGAAGGGCGGCGACGGCGGGGGCCAGCAGCAGCCCGGCCGCCGCCAGCAGTGCCGTCCCGGCGCGGAATGCCGTCCTCGCCCGGAATACGCGGCGCAGCAGCAAGTTGTTCATCAGCTTCCCCCAAAACCGCCGCTGACCTGCGGCAACGGCTTCGATCCTACCCGTCCCCCGCGGACCGGACCATCCGGAATTCGGGCAGTTCTTCCCATTCGGGTGGCAGCAGCCCGCGCTTCCCGTCCGGGCGGAAGCCGTGCTTGCGGTAGAAGGCCGCCGCCCGCGGATTGTCCGCCAGCACCCAGAGATACGCCGGGCTTTCACCAATGGCGGCACTGAGCAAAGCAACAGCCAGTCCGCTGCCGTGCGTCCGCCGGAGCGTGTACAGCGAATACAGCTCCAACGCCTCGGGGCCATCCTCATCCCGTCCCGGGCCGGCGTCGGCGAATCCCACCAGCTCACCGTCTGGGTCGAAGGCGATGATCCGCGGATCGGCGCTTGCCAGGGAGGGACGGCGGCGTTCCACCCGTTCGGGAATCGCGGCGCGCCGGGCGCGGAAGAACTCCGCCGACAACTGGTGTCCGTAGGTCTCCTCATGGGCGATGGTGTGCATGAGCACCAGCGCCTCGGCGTCCTCCGGGGTGGCCTGCCGGATGTGAAAGTCCATCAGCCCAGCCTAGCCAGCATCTTCTCGCTGCCAGGCACGCCGGTCAGGCCAGCAGCTTCGCCACCAGTTCCCCGCGGCTGCCCACGCCCACCTTCTCGAAGAGCGCCTTCACATGGTCGTGCACGGTGTGCGGGGAGATGAAGAGGTGGCGGGCGATCTCCGCCGTCGGGCTTCCCGCCAGTACCTCCATGCAGACCTCCCGTTCCCTGGCGGTGGCTCCGTAGGCCGTCAGCAGCAGGCTGACCAGGTCCTGCGTGGTGGCCGGTTCCACGGTGACCACCATCTGTTCGGGATCATCGCCCGTGATGAGCCGGCTGGCCTGCAGCACCACCCAGCTGTTCCCGGCGTCGCGCATCCTGGCGCGGGCGGTCCCCGACGCGGCAGCGTGCGCCCGCGCCACTGCAGCGTACAGCGTCATGGTGAAGCGGCCCGGCGCCGCGTCCTCCACCTCGGCCAGCCACGAGGCAGCGGCTGGCGTGGCCGCCTGC
>NZ_QAIQ01000488.1:0-1429 GCF_003061105.1 Arthrobacter sp. HMWF013 | reverse complement strand
CCTGCCAGGACAATGACGGGCCCGACGTCGGCGGGCCGGGTCCGGTGTGCGGCCCGGACCGCTATCCGGCTGGCCGCTCCGATCGTCGCCGCCACTGCCGCCAGGAATTCCAGCTCGCGGTCGGTGAAGTCTTTCCCGGCCTCGCGAAAGAGGCTGCCCACTCCCCAGCACGAATCGTCCACCCTGAATGCCGCGCGCAGCTCATGTTCCAGGCCCTGCGGCATCAGGAGATCGTTGATCCGGACGCTGCGGACCACCTCACGGTGCGGGGCATCGGAAATCCTGGCGACCGGCCGCGGGCGCCGCAGCAGCGCCGCGAAATTGTTCGGCTCCTGCCCGGTGTATTCGCATTCGACGAAGCGGACGGAATACTCCTCGTATTCCTTCGCCGGCACCGGCCATTGACGCCAGTTGGTCACCGAGGTCATCACCAGCGTGTCAGGGTCGACGCCGGCCCAGCACGCCTGCTCGAACGGCACCGCCTGCTCCACGACGGCGAGCGCCGCGGTGTACAGGTCGGCCACGTTCTGTCCGCTGGTGGCCATGGCCGCGATCTCCCGCCGGGCGCGCTCAGCGCGTTCCTCCCACATACCTCCAGTATCCGGAAGGCGCGCCGCGACGCAATCCCCCAATGAGGGGATCCGCCCAGCCGCCCGGAACCCCCGGTGAGGGGATCGCGGCCGTGCGCGCCGGCGTCGTGCTGAGACCCAGCCGGTCAGGAGTCAGTCCGGGCGGTGGCCATCCGGCGCCCGGGCGCCGGCTCAGCGGGCGCTTGCAGCGGCGCCGCTGTTGTCTTCCGTGCCACCAGGGCCGGCTTCACCACACTGTTCACTGCCTCGGTCCGGCCGCCCACGCGCTCCAGCAAGAGGCGTCCGGCGGCACCGCCCATGTCAAGGCCGGACTGATCAACCGTGGTGATCGAGATCGGAGCCAGCGACGTCGTGAAGATGTTATCGAAGCCGGCCACTGACACGTCATCCGGAACACGGACGCCTGCGTCCCATAAGGCTGTGAGGACGCCGAAAGCCGAGACATCGCAGCCTGCGAACACGGCGGTGGGCCTTTCCGTCCGGGACAGCATCAGCCGTCCCGCCTGTTCGCCGCCCTCCTGGCTCCACTGGGACTGGATGATGTCGATCGCATCACCGAGTCCATGCCGGATCATCGCGTCAACGTACCCGCGCACGCGCACTTCCTCCGGGAGCCGTGCGTCATTGGTCCCCTCGGTGGTGTGGTTGACGTAGGTGATGTGCCGGTGCCCGAGCGCCACAAGATGATCAACCACCAGGGCCGCTCCGGCAAAGTCGTCGGCAGCCACTGAGTCGTAATCCGGGCCGGACCCATGCCGGCCGAGCACCACCATCGGGATGTTCCTGGCCACCGCGGCCAACTCCTCGTCCGTTCCCAGAGGGGAAATGAGGACGATTCC
>NZ_QAIQ01000487.1 GCF_003061105.1 Arthrobacter sp. HMWF013 | reverse complement strand
CCCCGCCGTCGTGAGTTCCGCGCTGGACACCTCGGTGGGCATCCGCGCGGGCCTCGCTCTGGCGGCAGCCCTGCCGGAACTGCCGTATGCGTGCGGGCTGGGGACGGTTTCGCTGTTCACCTCGGACATCACCCTGGACCCGCTGGTGGCCGACGACGGCGCCATCCGCCTCCGCGACGTCGCCGCCGACGCCGGGCTGCTGGAGCAGTTCGCCGCACCCGCGGACCGCCGGGAATGGTGGCTGGACCGCCTCCGCCGCGTCCACGCCCTCCTCACCCCCACCCCGAAACGCTCTCTCACTTAATGCAGGTTTTTTACGGACGCTCTCTCACCTAACGCGGCTTTCCGGCGGATCCTCTCTCATATCCCTGCAGGTCACCGGCGATTAACCGGGATTTCATCTTGCTGACGGCTTGACGTCGGAACGGGCTGACAGGGTGAGCGGGACCCGATCGCAACAATGGAGGCAACCCTTGTCTGAAACGACAGCCCGCAAATTTTCCCTGCTCCCCATGCTTGGCCACACGAAGGGCAAGCGCAGCCCCGTCACCTGTGCCCTGAAGTGTGACAATGCCTGCTCCGGCGACGTCTGCAACACCAGCTCCAACAGCTACTTCCGCGATATCGCATCCGCCACCATGTCCCGCCGCGCCGCCTTGGGTTTCGGTGCCGCAGGTGCCCTCGCCGTCGTACTCGGCAGTGCCATCACGTCCGCGGAACCGGCTGTTGCCGGTGGTCCCGGCCTGGCACCCGCAGCGAAAGAGGGCTTCGGCGCCTCGAAGCTGAAGTTCACGCCCATCGCTCCGGTGGATGCCGCCGTCGACGCCGTCACTGTTCCCGAAGGCTTCATCTGGCAGCCCGTGATCCGCTGGGGCGATCCCATCTTCAACGGCACCCCGGACTTCGATCTGAACAACCAGACAGCCGCCGCCCAGGAAAAGCAGTTCGGCTACAACAACGACTACACGGACATTCTCGAGATCCCGGACACCAAGGGCCGCCGCGCCGTGCTGTTCGCGAACCACGAATACACCAACGAGAACATTATGTTCCCGGCAACCATGCCCGCCGCGCAGATGCGGGCCGTAGGCCAGGCCGCGCACGGCCTCTCCGTCGTCGAGCTGGAGCGCAAAAACAAAAACAAGCCGTGGACCTACGTCAAGGGCGCGCCGCTCAACCGCCGCTACCTTAACCACACCACTTACGAACTGACCGGCCCGGCTGCCGGTTCCGATCTGGTCAAGACCAAGGACGACGGGGAAGGCCGCTGGATCAAGGGCACCCTGGGCAACTGCGCCGGCGGCACCACCCCGTGGGGCACCATTCTCTCGGGTGAGGAAAACTTCAACGGCTACTTCCGCTCGCCGGGTGCGTCCGCTTATGACAAGCGCTACGGCCTCACCGACAAGGCCACTGCCCGGCAGTGGGAACTTGATGAGGACCGTTTCGACACCCGCAAGGCCGGTTACGAGAACGAGGCCAACCGCTTCGGCTACATCGTCGAAGTTGACCCGTTCGACCCCACATCCACCCCGAAGAAGCACTCCTCGCTGGGCCGCTTCAAGCACGAGGGCGCCAACGTCATCATCGCCGAAACCGGGCATGTGGTGGCATACTCAGGCGACGATGAGCGGTTCGACTACCTCTACAAGTTCGTGTCCAAGGACAAGTACATCGAGGGCAACCGCAAGCACAACATGACCCTGCTCTCCGCGGGCAACCTCTATGTTGCCAAGTTCAAGGGCAACTCGGCCGATTTCAAGGCAGGCGAACTTCCCTCCGACGGCTCATTCGACGGCACCGGCGAATGGTTGCCCCTCGTGGTGGACGGCAAGCCCATGGTCGACGGAATGAGCGTCGAACAGATCCTGGTTTACACCCGCGTGGCCGCTGACAAGGTGGGCCCAACCAAGATGGACCGTGCCGAGGACGTTGAGCCCAGCCTGCACACGGGCAAGGTCTACGTGGCCTGCACCAACAACTCCAACCGCGGCGTCGGCTCGAACGCTGTGGCCGATGAGGTCAATCCGCGCACCGAGAACCGCGACGGCCACATCGTCGAGATCACCGAGACCGGCGGCCAGGCTTCCACCACGTTCACCTGGAACCTGCTCATGGTGTGCGGCGATCCCGCCACGGACAAGTTCACCTACTTCTCCGGTTTCCCGGCGGACAAGGTCTCTCCGATCTCATGCCCGGACAACCTCGCGTTCGACTCCGCGGGCAACCTCTGGATCTCCACCGACGGCGCCCCCGCCGGCATCGGCAAGGCCGACGGTCTGTTCAAGGTCACGCTGGACGGCGCGGAGCGCGGCAAGGTGGAGCAGTTCCTTGCTGTCCCTGCGGAAGGCGAGACCTGCGGCCCGATCATCCACGATGAAGAGCGCACTGTCTTCGTCGCCGTGCAGCACCCGGGTGAAGACGGTTCCTTCGAGAAGCAGAACTCCTTCTTCCCGGATTACGTCAAAGAAGGCGCGACGCCGGCACGCGGCCAGGCCCGCGCGCCCCGCCCGTCCGTGATCCAGGTGTTCCGCACGGACGCTTAGTCCGCCGCTGCCCCTGCGGACGCTCTATCACTTGCTGCAGGTATTCAACCAACGCTCTCGCACCTTCCCAGCCACCGGGCGCGGAAGGTGCGAGAGCGTTTGGTTTTAAGCGACGGAAGGTGCCAAAGTGTTTGGTTTTAAGCGACGGGAAGTGACAGAGCGTCTGGGTTAAAGCGACGGGAACTGCCAGAGGGTCGCGGGGTGGCAGACTGGACCGGTGACTTCCCTGAACTCCCTCGCGGCGGCGAGGCTCGCCGTCGACGCACTGACCGACGGCGGCATCCAGTACGTGGTGGTCTCGCCCGGCTCGCGCTCAGCCCCCATGGCCTACGCCCTGGCCGAAGCGGAAGCTGCCGGCCGGGTGGAACTCCTGGTCCGGATCGACGAGCGGTCCGCGGGCTTCACCGCACTGGGCCTTGCCCTCGCCACCGGTGCCCCGGCGGCCGTCCTCACGACGTCCGGCACCGCCGTCGGAAATCTCATGCCGGCGGTGATGGAGGCG
>NZ_QAIQ01000486.1 GCF_003061105.1 Arthrobacter sp. HMWF013 | reverse complement strand
GGAAAGGGTCGGGTGCTTCCACGTGAAGCCTGCCTCAGCAAGGGCCGTCGGCTCCATCCGCTGGCTGCCCAGCAGGAGTTCGTCGGCCAGCTTACCCATCACCAGCCGCAGGACCGGCGCCGGCACACGGAACACTGCCGGCCGATGGAGTGCCCTGGCCAGGTGCGAAATGAGGGCATTGACGTCCGCAGCCTCGGGAGCGCAGACGTTGACCGGACCCGAGACCGGGGACTCAAGCAGGAAGCTGAACGCTGAGGACACGTCTGGAAGCGAAATCCAGGGCCAGTGCTGGCGGCCATTGCCCAGCGGACCTCCTACCCCAAGCCGAAGCAACGGCATGAGCCGGCCCAACGCGCCCCCTTTCCTGCTCAGGACCACCCCCGTGCGCGGCGTCACGACCCGGACCCCGCCCGGCGCACCATGTGCGGCTGCTTCCCACTCGCTGCAGATCTGCGCCATGATTCCTGTGCCGTTCGGGGAATTCTCACGAACGACGGCCGCCCCGCTGTCACCGTAGTAGTTGGAGCCCGATTGGCTGAGGAAAACCTTGGGCGGGCTGTCGACTTTGGCCATTGCCGAGGCCAGGGTCCGGGTGGGGCCCAGCCGTGAGCGGAACAGTTCGTCAATCCGGGCGCGGGTCCAGGGGCGGTCTCCTATGCCGGCGCCGGAAAGGTTGATCACTGCGTCAGCGCCCTCCAGATGGGTTGGATCAAGCTCGCCGGAGGCTGGGTCCCAGCGCAGTTCCAGTGGCGAAGCCGGCGCCCGCCGCACCAGGCGGACGACCTTGTGGCCATTCGAACGCAGGTGGGCGGCCATGTCGCTTCCGATGAGGCCTGAAGCTCCGGCCATGATGATTCGCATGTACCATCTCACCACGCCCGGTACAGCGGCGGAACCTCCCTCGGACCTCCGGCGGTGTTGACTATGATCGTACGATGACTTCTTCGAGCTACCTTCGGTTTCCGCATGTCCACGGTGATCTGGTCACGTTTGTGGCTGAGGACGACGTCTGGATCGCGCCGCTCAGCGGTGGCCGGGCGTGGCGCGTTTCGTCGCTGCAGCTTCCTGCCCGCAACCCCCGCTTTACCCCTGACGGCAAACGGCTCGTCTGGACTGTTGTCCAGGGGACTTCGCCGGAAGTGGTTTCGGCCGAGGTGGACGGCGGGGGCTACCGCCAGCTGACATACTTCGGCCACGCCACCACCAGGGTCAAGGGCTTCACCGCCCGCGGCGAGGTTGTGGTGACCAGCGCCTTCCGCCAGGCCGAAAGCCGGCACACGTACGCGTACCGCCTGCCGGTGGACGGCGGCTGGGCAGAGGAGCTCCCGCTGGGG
>NZ_QAIQ01000485.1 GCF_003061105.1 Arthrobacter sp. HMWF013 | reverse complement strand
AGACAGTTGCGAAACCCCGCACCAGCGTGCGGGTCGGCGTCCAGAAGTTCGGGACGTTCCTGTCCGGAATGATCATGCCCAACATGGGGGCGTTTATCGCCTGGGGCATCATCACGGCCTTCTTCATCCCGGCCGGCTTTACTCCCAATGAGGAATTGGCCAAGCTCGTGGGGCCAATGATCACCTACCTCCTCCCGCTCCTGATCGGCTTCACCGGAGGCCGGATGGTCCACGGCGTCCGCGGCGGCGTTGTGGGCGCCACGGCAACCATGGGCGTGATTGTGGGTACGGACATCCCCATGTTCATCGGCGCCATGATTATGGGCCCGCTGACCGCCTGGATCATGAAGAAGCTGGACAAGGTCTGGGAAGGCCGCGTCAAGCCGGGCTTCGAAATGCTGATCGACAACTTCTCCGCCGGCATCGTGGCCGCCGCCCTGGCCATCTTCGGCATGCTGGTGATCGGCCCGGTGGTGAAGACGTTCAGCGACGGTGCCAGTGCCGTGGTCGAATTCCTGGTCAATAACGGCCTGCTGCCGTTCACCAGCATCTTCATCGAGCCGGCCAAGGTCCTCTTCCTGAACAACGCCGTCAACCACGGCATCCTGACGCCCTTGGGCACGGAACAGGCGCTGGCCAACGGCAAGTCGATCCTCTTCCTGCTCGAGGCCAACCCCGGTCCCGGTGTAGGCATCCTGCTGGCGTACATGTTCTTCGGCAAGGGCCTGGCCAAGGCTTCGGCCCCCGGCGCTGCCCTGATCCAGTTCGTCGGCGGCATCCACGAGATCTACTTCCCGTTCGTCCTGATGAAGCCCATCATCATCCTCGCCGCAATCGGTGGCGGCATGACCGGCATCTTCACCCTGGTGCTCACCGGCGCAGGCCTGCGTTCACCGGCAGCCCCGGGCAGCATCATCGCCGTCTTCGCAGCCACCGCCAGCGACAGTTACTTCGGGGTGGCACTGTCCGTGCTCCTCGCCGCGACGGTGTCCTTCCTGATCGCCTCGGTCATCCTGAAGGCCAGCAAGACCCCGGTGGGTAACACCGAGGAGGACAGCCTTGCCGCTGCAACCTCCCAGATGGAATCCCTGAAGGGCAAGAAGAGCTCCGTTTCCTCCACCCTCGCCGGTGCTGCCGGTGCGGGAGTGGGAACGGCCGTCCTCGCCGGACCCGTCCGGAACATCGTGTTCGCCTGCGACGCCGGCATGGGATCCAGTGCCATGGGCGCCTCGGTGCTGCGGAACAAGATCAAGGCCGCCGGGTTCCCGGACGTCAAGGTCACCAATTCCGCCATCGCCAACCTCAGCGATACCTACGACATCGTGATCACGCACCAGGACCTCACTGAGCGCGCCAAACCGGCTACAGCCAGTGCCGCGCACTTCTCCGTGGACAACTTCATGAACAGCCCCCGCTACGACGAAATCGTTGAGCTGGTCAGGGAAAGCAACACGGAGGGCACTGCCGACGCCGGTGCCCGCACCGGGACTGCCACTGGCGCTGGCGCTGCTGGTGCCGGTGCTGCCCTCGGCGCCGCCGCCGCCGCAGGAGGTGCCGCTGCCGGTGCTGCCGGCCACGGGGCACACGCAGCAGACGCCCCGGTGGATGCAGAACCGGCCGCCGCGCCGCCGTCGGACATCCTGGTTCCTGACAGCGTGATCCTCAACGGCAGGGCCACCACACGCGATGCCGCCATCGACGAGGCGGGCCGGCTCCTGCTGGCGCGCGGCGCCGTCGACGAGGCCTACATCGACGCCATGCACGAGCGCGAGGAATCCGTCTCCACCTACATGGGCAGCTTCCTGGCCATCCCGCACGGCACCAACGCCGCCAAGGACCACATCATGAAGTCCGCGGTTTCCGTGATCCGTTACCCGGACGGCATCGACTGGAACGGCAAGCAGGTCAAGTTCGTGGTGGGTGTGGCCGGCGTCAACAACGAGCACCTCCATATCCTGTCCTCCATCGCCAAGGTGTTCACCAACAAGGCCCAGGTGGCCCAGCTCGAGGCGGCCACGTCCGTGGATGAAGTCCTGGAGCTGTTCGGCAAGGTGAACGCATAGTGAAGGCCGTACATTTCGGAGCAGGCAACATCGGCCGCGGATTCGTGGGGCTGCTGCTGCACAACGCGGGCTATGAGGTGGTGTTCGCCGATGTGGCGGATGCCCTGATCGACCAGCTGGCGGCGGCGGACAGCTACAAGGTCCACGAGGTGGGGGAGCACCCCACCGTGCGGACCGTGGACGGCTTCCGCGCGCTGAACTCCGGCACCCAGGAAGCGGAGCTGGTCCGGGAAATCGCGACGGCGGATATCGTCACCACGGCGGTGGGCCCGCACATCCTGAAGTTCGTGGCGCCCGCCATCACCAAGGGCATCGCGGCCCGGGTCGCCGGTCTGGCGCCACTGCAGGTCATGGCCTGCGAGAACGCCATCAACGCCACGGACATCCTGAGGGCGGAAGTGGCCGGGCTCTGGGATGATGCCGCCGGATCGCTGGACTCCCTGGCAGTGTTTGCGAACACCGCCGTGGACCGGATCGTACCCAACCAGGAACCGGGCCAGGGCCTGGACGTCACGGTGGAAACGTTCTATGAGTGGGTCATCGACCGCACCCCGTTCGCCGGGGCCGAGCCGGTGATCCCGGGCGCAACGTTCGTGGACGACCTCTCGCCTTACATCGAACGGAAGCTGTTCACGGTCAACACGGGGCACGCCTCCGCGGCCTACTTCGGCTTCGAGGCAGGCCTGGAGAAGATCTCCGAAGCCATGGCTGACCAGGACGTTGCCGAAGACGTCCGGGCGGTCCTCGAGGAGACCAAGCAGTTGCTGGTGGCCAAGCACGGCTTCAGCAACGACGAACAGGAAGCCTACGTCCAGAAGATCCTGGTCCGGTTCTCCAACCCGCACCTGCCTGACACGGTGAACCGGGTGGGCCGCGCCCCGCTGCGGAAGCTGAGCCGGCATGAACGGTTCATCGGCCCGGCTGCGGAGCTGGCCGAGCGCGGGATCGTGCCGGAGGCGCTCCTGGGCGCCATCGCGGCGGCCCTGCGCTTCAACGACCCCGCCGACGCCGAAGCCACAGAGCTCGCGCAGATCCTGGCG
>NZ_QAIQ01000484.1:1641-2855 GCF_003061105.1 Arthrobacter sp. HMWF013 | reverse complement strand
GGTAGGACGGGACAAACTCGGTACCTCATAGCTGGTCGACAGATTTACATGTGAGAGCGTGCGTGCGGTCGACGTCCGGCACCGGTCAAGCGTGTGGCATCGTCCGTCATATTTGCCACGAGTGGCGGTAAAGCTTAGTTCCTGCGCTCAGTCTAGTTGCTGGTACACACGGGCAGAGCGGACGTGTCCTGCCCCGAACCGGAGAGTTCGACGGCGCGGCGCGCCTCCGCGAGATTCTCCACCTTCACCACCTGCAGGCCGTCCGGAACATGACCCACGACGTCGTCACAGTTGGCAGCCGGCGCCAGGAACAAAGTGGCTCCCCCGGCACGCGCTCCCTGCATCTTCTGCTGGATCCCGCCAATGGGCCCGACGGCACCGTCAGGGGTGATGGTGCCGGTCCCGGCCACATGCTTGCCACCGGTGAGGTCGCCTGGCGTCACAGTGTCAATGATTCCCAGCGAAAACATCAGCCCCGCGCTGGGTCCACCCACCTTGTCCAGCGAAATCTTCACGTCGAAGGGGAAGGTGAACAGGTACTTCAGCATGACGCCCAGGATGTAGCGGCCCGCTCCGTTGTCCTTGGGGCTGATGGTCTGTGTGACAGGCTCCCCCGCCCGCCGCACCACTACCGTGGCAGGAGCCCCCTTGCCTGCCGCCAGCTCCTCCTGGATGACCGCGAGGGACGTCACCGGCTTGCCGTTGATTGATTCGAAAACGTCGCCTTCCTCGATCTTGCCCTCCGACGGCGACCCGTCGGAAAGCCCGGCAGACTGGAGCTGCTGGCCGAAAGGGATGTCCAGCTCGTTGAGCGCCGATGCGACCGCGTTCTCCTGCGACGTGGTCATGGCCACGGAGCTTTGCTCTTCGGCCTGCTCCTTTGTGGTCCCGGTGGGGTAGATCAGTTCTTCCGGATATACGGACTTGGTCCCGTCAAGCCAGCCGGTGAAGGCGCCGAGGATACTGACCGGGCCGTTAGGGCCGCCGTCGACGTAGACCGTCGTCAGATCCAGGTTTCCGTTGGCGGGGTAGGTTTCGCGGCCGGTGACGCTGATAACCGGGCTGCCCTGGGACTGGCCCAGGGTGTTGAAGGTGGGCCCGGGCGATTCGATCACATACGGCACGGGAACGGTCCCGACGGCGATTCCCAGCCCCAGTGCCAGCACTCCGGAGAGCATCATCACTGACACCCGTTTGTCCTCCGGCCGGTAGCG
>NZ_QAIQ01000484.1:0-1631 GCF_003061105.1 Arthrobacter sp. HMWF013 | reverse complement strand
CGGCTCCGGCCGGATTGCTTGGGGGGGCTGCGGCACTCACTGTTGCGCCGGCGTCGAGCTCGGGAGCGTGGTCCTCGCTGGGATGTCCGCCACGGGTTGTAATCACCGAACCAACACTACGCGGTGCGGCCCGGGCAGCTCTTTGCCTACAGCGAACGTAACGCCTGTGCGGCAGACAGCCGCCCCGGCCCGGGGTACCGTGAAACGTGAACAGTCACACCGACGATCGGCGGGATCATGACCTCCAACCCACTCAATCCGTCCAACGGCGACGAAACGCCGAAGGATCCGTTGGCAGAAATGCTGCAGAACCTGATGGGCGGCAAGGGCATGGAAAACTTCGACCCCGCCGAACTGGCGAAGGCGGCCGGGCTGCCGGATGACCCCAATCTCCTGGCGCAGATGTTCTCCCAGGTCCAGGCCATGATGAGCGCCCCTTCGGAGGGGCCTGTCAATTGGCAGCTCGCCCATGAGAACGCACGCAGGGTCGCCGCCAGCAGCGCGGACCCCTCCGTCACGTCACTGCAGAGCCGGGAAGTGGACGAAGCCCTGCGGCTCGCCGAGTTGTGGCTGGATCCGGTGACCGATCTGCCGGCGACCGGCCTGATTGGCCGCGCATGGTCGCGTGCCGAATGGGTGGAGGCCACCCTCGGAACGTGGAAGCGGCTCACCGAACCGGTGGCCAACAGCATCGCCAATGCGCTCTCCAGTGCCATGACAGAGCAGATGCCCGAAGAGATGAAGTCCATGATGGGCGGGGCGTCCTCCATGCTGCAGAACATGGGCGGCGCGATCTTCGGCATGCAGCTGGGGCAGGCCATCGGCGCCCTCTCCGGCGAGGTGGTCAGCTCCACGGACATAGGCGTGCCGCTCGCCGACCTCGAAATGGCCCTGCTGCCGGCGAATGTTGCGTCCTTCGGTGCGGGCCTGAGCCTGCCGGAGAATGACATCCGCTTGTTCCTTGCTGTCCGCGAGGCGGCCCATGCGCGTCTCTTTGTCCAGGTTCCCTGGCTGCGGGGACACCTGCTGGGAGCCATCGAGGCTTATGCCCGGGGCATCCACATAGACACTTCCCGTATAGAGGAACTGGCCAGGGATCTGGACCCCAGCAATCCCGAAGGCATCCAGGAGGCGCTGTCCCAAGGTGTGTTCATGCCCCAGCGGACTCCGGCGCAGGAACAGGCACTGGAAAAGCTGGAGACTGCCCTGGCACTCGTTGAGGGCTGGGTGGATGAGCTCAGTGCCGCCGCCACCGAGAAGCTGCTGCCGTCGGCCGCTGCGCTCCGCGAAACCGTCCGGCGCCGCCGCGCCACAGGCGGACCGGCCGAGCACGCCTTTTCCTCGCTCGTGGGGCTCGAACTGCGTCCCCGGCGCCTGCGGGAGGCGGCCACCTTGTGGGCCACCCTTAAGGACGAGCGGGGCATCGCCGGACGTGACGCCATCTGGCAACACCCGGACCTTCTGCCCACCGCCGAGGATCTGGATGACCCCCAGGGCTTCAGCGGACGCCGCCAGCTGGCCGAGGCCAGCGACAGCGAAGTCGATGATGCGTTGCAGAAGCTGCTCAGCGGAGGATTCGACAAAACGCCGGAGAACGGTACGGACGCCACCGACAATTCAGACGGCAGTGC
>NZ_QAIQ01000483.1 GCF_003061105.1 Arthrobacter sp. HMWF013 | reverse complement strand
TCTCCGTTGATGTGGGCCCGCCGCTGCCGAGGACCCCGCCGAGGCCACCCAGGATGCTGTCCAGCACTGAACCCTGCTGGCCGGCACCCGCTCCCGCGCCGGCACCGGCTCCCGCGCCAAGCAGTCCGCCCAGTATGCTGCCGAGGTCAATTCCACCGGGGCCTGCGCCGGCCTGGGTCGGCTGGCCGGTGCCCTGGCCGCCCTGCCCAAGAATTTTCTTCGCCAGGTAGGACATGACGATCGGGGCGAGGATGGGCAGGGCCTTCCGGATCAGGTCTCCAGCGATACCACCCAGGGCTGGCGCGCCTGCGAGCTGCGCCGCCACCTGGTCCTGCTGGCCCCCGAAGACGTGGCTGACGATCTTTTCGCCGTCGGCAGTGTCAACCTGCATGGCGTCTACGCCGCCGTCCACCAGCCCGTCCTGGTGCTGGCCCAGGGCCTCCTGAAGAGAGGCCGCGCCGTCGGGAGCCTGGGCATTATGGTGCATTCCCGCCAGCAGGGTGGGCAACGCCGCTTCGACGGCAGTCCGGGCGGACGCCGGATCTGTGTCGAGCAGGGAGGCGATCTGGTTGATGTCGATCTGGTTGAGGAGGTCGTGTAACTCGGTCATGAGGTACTCCTTGAGCGCCGCGGATCCCGCGGACATTGTCGATGCGGCGCGGCGCGCCGCCGGAGGCTGCCCTTGCATCGTAGCCCCGGCATATGGGGAGTACCAGAGAGTCGCCGGCACTTCTCCGTGGCCGGCCGGCTCCCTTGGTACCGTCCGGAAGCCACCGTGAATGCAGGTAATCTTAGAGAGTTCCGGCGCCTGTGCGTTGGGAACAATGA
Organism: Arthrobacter sp. HMWF013; assembly: GCF_003061105.1. Lineage (GTDB taxonomy): Bacteria > Actinomycetota > Actinomycetes > Actinomycetales > Micrococcaceae > Arthrobacter. Next base: position 696 of record NZ_QAIQ01000483.1, on the reverse strand, counting down.
CAGTTGAAGGCAGTACAAAGGCGAGGGTGATGGTCTACATCTGGAACGATCCGTCCGAGGTCCCGGCGGACTTTGGTCCCTCCGTTGTCACGTTTGGCAACTTTGACGGCGTCCACCGCGGCCACCAGCAGGTGCTCTCCCAGCTCACCCGCACCGCCCGCCTCAACGGCGCCAAAGCCGTTGCCGTCACCTTTGACCCGCACCCCTCCCTGATCCACCGCCCTGAGTCGGCGCCCGAAATGATCATGGGCCTGCGGGACAAACTGGAGGCACTGGGGGAGCTGGGCCTCGACGCGGTTCTGGTGATGAAGTACTCCCTTAACCTCGCCAGTCTCACGCCCGAGGAGTTCGTGCGGCAGGTCTTTGTGGACAGCCTTCATGCCAGCCACGTGGTGATCGGCCACGATTCCAGGTTTGGCCGCGCCAACTCCGGCGACCTGGACACCATGAAGGAGCTCGGCGAAAAGTTCGACTTCGAAGTCCAGGTCATCAGCGAGTTTGGCTCGGAGGGCTACCCGCTGCATGACGACGGCGGCAAGGACCGCCGCTGCTCCTCCACCTGGGTGCGTGAGGCACTTCAGGAGGGCGACGTCGCCACCGCTGCCGCCGTGCTGGGCCGCCCGCACCGGATGCGCGGAGAAGTTGTCCATGGCGCGGCCAAACCTGGAATCGTGGCCGATCCCCACGTGGCTGGCA
>NZ_QAIQ01000482.1 GCF_003061105.1 Arthrobacter sp. HMWF013 | reverse complement strand
GGCTGGCGCACGCTCTGCGGCTGGGCGCCGGGGCAACCGCTGACGACGTCGCCGCCGCAACTGCCCGGCACCTGGGCCGGCCGGTCACAGAGATCACAGCCCTGGTCCACGAGCGGCCGGAAACCGAAAAAAGGCTGGTGCAATGGTCACAGGCACTGGAGAAACTAGAAAACGAGGTCAGGACCCGATGAACGAAGAGCACCGCGCCCAGCAAATCCTCGATTCCGGGCAGCAATTCCCGGACCCGCGGCAATATACTGCCGGGCGACAGCAGGATCCTGCACGGCAGCAGGATCACGTGCACGATGATCCTGCGCGGCAGGCGCTCCTGGACGTGCGGCACGAAGTGGCAAAGGCCGTGGTGGGCCAGGACCCAACGGTCACGGGAATGCTCATCGCGCTGCTCTCCGACGGACATGTGCTCCTCGAGGGTGTGCCCGGCGTCGCCAAGACCCTGCTGGTGCGCGCCCTTTCCGCGGCGCTGAGCCTGGACACCAAGCGGGTGCAGTTCACACCAGACCTGATGCCCGGGGATATCACCGGTTCCCTGGTCTATGACTCCCACACCTCGGCGTTCAGCTTCCGCGAGGGTCCGGTCTTCACCAACATCCTGCTCGCCGACGAAATCAACCGCACGCCACCCAAGACCCAGGCCTCCCTGCTGGAGGCCATGGAAGAGCGGCAGGTCTCTGTTGACGGGGTGTCCCGCCCGCTGCCCACTCCTTTCCTGGTAGCGGCAACCCAGAACCCCGTTGAATACGAGGGAACCTATACCCTGCCCGAAGCCCAGCTGGACCGCTTCCTGCTCAAGCTGACCATGCCGCTGCCCGGCCGGACGGACGAGGTGGAAGTGATCAGGCGGCACGCGGCCGGCTTCAACCCGCGCGATCTGGACGCAGCCGGGGTCCGGGCCGTGGCAGGCGCCGAAGACCTTCAACGGGCGCGGCAGGCCGTGGCAACAGTCGCCGTCGAACCGGAAATCATCGGATACATCGTGGATCTGGTCCGCGCCACCCGGCAGGCGCCGTCGTTCCAGCTGGGCGTCTCGCCCCGTGGCGCAACAGCCCTGCTGAGCACCTCCAGGGCCTGGGCCTGGCTGTCCGGGCGGAGCTTCGTCACCCCGGACGACGTCAAAGCACTGGCCCTGCCGTGCCTGCGCCACCGTGTGGCCCTGCAGCCGGACGCCCAGATGGACGGTGTGCGGGTGGATGACGTCCTCGGCAGCATCCTGGCCTCTGTCCCCGTCCCCCGCTGACCCGCATCAGCAATGGCACTCTCCGGACGTTTCGTACTGCTCGCCCTGCTGGGGCTGGCGCCTGTCCTGCTGCTGCCCGGCTGGGGATCGGTCATGTGCGTGCTCGTTGTCCTCGCCGCACTGCTGGGCCTGGATCTCGGCCTGGCAGCTTCCCCGCGTTCCATCGAGGTCCGCCGCGCGGACCCGGGCAACGTGACGCTGCACGCCACAGCCGTTTCCGTCCTCACCGTGTTCAACAACGGCCCCCGCACGCTGCGGGCCACCGTCCGGGATGCCTGGCAACCCTCCGCCGGCGCCCAGGATCCGGTCCAGGAAATCCAGGTCCCCGGCCATGAGAGCCGCCGCCTGAGCGTCCGGCTCCGGCCCGTCCGCCGCGGTGACATGAAAGCCCCCCACGTTACGGTGCGCTCGCATGGCCCCCTGGGACTCGCAGCACGGCAAAGGACGGTTCCGTGCCCCGGCATCCTCAGGGTCCTGCCGCCCTTCCATTCACGCAGGCACCTGCCGTCCAAGCTCAGGAAGCTCCGCGAACTGGACGGCAAAGCCGCGGTGCAGATCCGTGGTGCAGGCACTGAATTCGACTCACTCCGGGACTATGTCCGGGGGGACGACGTCCGCTCAATCGACTGGCGGGCAACTGCCCGCCGCTCCGCCGTCGTCGTCCGCACGTGGCGGCCGGAACGTGACCGGCGGGTGGTGATCATGCTGGATACGTCCCGGACCTCGGCGGCGAGGATCGAGGACGAACCGAGGCTGGACACCGGAATGGAAGCCGCGCTGCTGCTGGCGGTGCTCGCCGAACGCGGCGGTGACAGGGTGGACTTCCTCGCTTTCGATCGCCGCCCCCGCGCCAGGGCTGGCTCGGCCACCTCCGGCAATCTCCTGGGGCAGCTGGTCCAGGCGATGGCGCCCCTCGAAGCAGAGCTGATCGAACTTGACTGGTCCAGCATCCCCGGCCAGATCCGGGCGGTCTCCGCCCACCGGTCCCTGGTGGTCCTGCTGACTTCGCTGGATGGCGGAGCACCGGAGGAGGGGCTCATTCCTGTCGCTGCGCAGCTGGCACGGCAGCACGTGGTGGTGGTCGCCGCGGTCCGCGATCCCATGCTGGGGCAGATGCTTGCGGAACGCTCGAACGCCACCGACGTTTTCCGGGCGGCATCGGCTGAACGCGCACTCCTGGAACGGGCAGCCGTCGCGGCCGAACTCCGGCACCACGGGGTGGAAGTGGTGGACGCCGAACCGCACCAACTGCCTCCGCAGCTTGCCGACATGTACATCCGGCTCAAGGCGGCCGGTAGATTATGAACCAACCGCAGCGCAGCCGGCGGTACCGTCCAGGAGGTCAACAATGAACGTTTCCATCTATAGACAGGCCCTGGGCGAGGACTTCCACCGGCTGCAGCCTGAGCTTCAGGAGTACTTTTCCCTGGTGCCCGGCTCCGGCATGTACGGTGTCGGGGAAGGCGTTTTCGACGTCGTGGGCTGCCGTCAGGCGTGGCTGCGGCCGTTGCTGAAGCTCACGTCCGGGGAGGAAGCCTTTTTCCCGGAGTACGGGGAGAACATTCCCTTCAGGATCGAAAACCATGCGCACCTGGACCCGTTCGGACGGTCCAGCCTGACCGCCCGGCGGGAGATCCGCTTCCCCGGGCACCGCAGGATTTTCCAGGACACCACCAGCCTCACGGACACCGCTGACGGCCCGCGGCTGGTGGACTACCTGGGCAGGTTCCGGCGTATGGTGACAAACCTGAAAGTCAGCGTGACGGAGGAGGGCAGGCTGCGCGGAGTCTCGGACGATTCCAGGCTTTTCCTGGGCCCGCTGCGGATGCCGCTGCCCACGACGGTTGACGCCAAGGCCTATGCCGAACAGTGGTGGGACGCAGACGCCGGAGAGAACGGATCGCACCGGATCCAGGTCAAGGTCATCCAGCCGCAGATCGGCCAGGTGCTGGTCTACGCCGGCAGCTTCAACTACCGCCTGCGCCCTTACGTCGGTGGCAGTTCGGCGGCGGGCTTCCTGCCCCGTTACGCCCAGCCGGACCGGTGGGAAAACCGGGTGTAGCCGGCTAGCCGTGGGCCTGCTGGTTCAGCCCGTCAGCGACTTGCGTGAGCCTGGCCAGTACCGCGTTGGCGGTGGACGGCGTGTGATGCGCAAGCCCGACGGACGGGGTAACGCGCACACTGCCCAGGGACGACGCCGGCAGACCCAGCTGGCGCCACGGCCGCCACACGGCATCCACGGCCTGTGCCACCCTGGGCAGGGTGCCATTGCTGAGGTCAAGGGCGCCCGCCCAGAGCCGCTTACCCGCCTCAACCGCCGGGGCCACCTGCTCCCACTGCCGCGTTGTCAGGCCTTTCAGCGGAACGGCAACCCCGTCCGCGCCCGCGGCGATAATGCGTTCGATCGGCGCCTCGATTTCCGGAACCGAGATGACGATTTCGGCGGCACCGGCGGCGCGGAGGGCCTCGATCACCAGGCGCCAGGACTCCGTGACCTCCTGGCCACCCACAGCCCGCAGGGTCCGGTAACCGCTGGACGTCGGGATGGTGCCGGCAAGAACGGCGGCGATATCCGGCTCGTCGAGCTGGACCACCAGCTGCGCGCCGGGGACCGCGCTTGAGACTTTGGACAGGTGGCTTTGTACACCGGCCGCCAGCGAGGCCGCAATGTCCCGCCGGGCTCCGTAGTCCAGCAGGGCACGTTCGCCGTTGTGCAGGTGCAGTCCGGCGGCGAGGCTGAGCGGACCCATCAGCTGTAGCTTGATCTCGGCGGCGGAAGTGTCTTCTGCGCCTGCCACATCGGCCAGGACGTTGATGTCCGTTGAGAGCGCAGACGCGGCGCGGCGGAAGTCCTTGCCGGGACGGTCCACCAGGCGCCAGCCGTAGGGCTGGACATCAACGGCCAGCTCAACCAGGAGGGACGCCGTCCTGCCCAGCGCGTCCGAGCCGACACCGCGGTCCGGAAGCTCGGCCAGGAACGGCAGGTGCGGGGTGCCGAGCTCGCCGCGGATGATGCGGGCGGCTTCCACGGGGTCCTCCCCCGGCCAGGGGCCCAGCCCGGTGGCGGTTACTTCCACTCTGCGGCAGCCTGGTGGTCCTCGGCGATGGCCTCATGGTGGCGGATGACCTCGCCAATGATGAAATTAAGGAACTTTTCCGCGAAGGCCGGATCAAGGTGTGCGTCCTCTGCGAG
>NZ_QAIQ01000481.1:818-24844 GCF_003061105.1 Arthrobacter sp. HMWF013 | reverse complement strand
CGTCCTGCACGACGCCGGCCAGGCCATCGGGGACGCACCCCAGCAGGTCAGGGCCAAGACCCAGGGCAACCCCCTGGCCGCAGGCCTTGTCGCCTTCGGCGCCGGGATGCTGCTCTCGTCCCTGATCCCGGCCAGCGAGAAGGAACGCGAAGCCGCCGACGCCCTCAAGACCGCGGCGGAGCCGGTGACCACGGAACTGACCGAGGCCGCCAAGGACATGGCCCAGGGCCTGAAGGAACCGGCCCGCGAGGCAATGGAAAACGTCAAAGCCACCGCCACCGACGCCGCCGAACACGTCAAAGCCGAAGGCCAGGTCGCAGCAACCGACGTCAAAGACCGGGCAACCGACGCCAAAGACCACGTCCAGAACACCTGACCCGTAAACACCCGGCACCCAGCGGTGCCCTGCTTCCATCAGCATCACCGACAGGCCGGTTCCGCCCCCGCTGGCGGAACCGGCCTGTCCTTTGCCAACAACAATGAGAGGACGCATCATGGCCACTCAAGATGCCTCAGAAACCAGCACCGCCAAGGCTGGCCAGGCTCCAGCACCGGATGATTCAAGAAAACCGGACAGCCCCACTGACGTCACCAAGCCGTCCTGGAAGTACATCGCCAAGAAGACCTTCAGGGAGTTTACAAAGGACCAGTGCCCCGACCTTGCCGCGGCGCTCACCTACTTCGCCGTGTTGTCGCTCTTCCCCGCGATGCTGGCCCTGGTATCGCTGATCGGCCTGTTCGGCGATCCGGAAAAGACGACGACGGCCCTACTGGAGATTGTCCGCGGATTCGCTCCCGCCGAAACAGTAAATACCGTCAGCGGCCCCGTTGAAGAGCTCGCATCAGCCCCCGCGGCCGGCTTCACGCTGTTCATCGGCCTTGCCACCGCACTGTGGTCCGCGTCCGGTTATGTCGGGGCCTTCGGGCGGGCCATGAACCGGATCTACGAGGTCGACGAAGGCCGCCCGTTCGTGAAGTTGCGGGGCACCATGCTGGCCGTCACGCTGCTTGCAGTGGTCATTGTTGCCCTCCTCGCCGGCATGCTCGTCCTGAGCGGGCCTGTGGCTGAGGCCGTGGGCGGGCTCATTGGGCTGAGCGGCGTCTTCCTCGCTATCTGGAACATCGCCAAATGGCCGGTGATCATAGCGCTGGTCATCGTGATCATCGCCGTGCTGTACTACGCCACGCCTAACGTGAAGCAGCCCAAGTTCCGGTGGATGAGCCTCGGCTCGCTCATCGCCTTGGTGATCTTCATGCTGGCCTCCCTTGGATTCGCCTTCTATGTTGGCAACTTCGGCAACTACAACAAGACCTACGGCGCACTGGGCGGCGTGATCGTCATGCTGCTGTGGCTCTGGATCCTCAACATGTCCCTGCTGTTCGGTGCCGAGTTCGACGCTGAGATGGAACGTGGGCGCCAGCTTCAGGCAGGCATCGAAGCTGAAGAAACCCTCCAGCTGCCACCGCGGGACACCAAGAAGAGCGAGAAGATGCAGAAACAGGAAGAGGAAGACATCAAGCACGGCCGTGAGCTGCGCGAAAGCCACCAGTCGGACCAGGACGGGACGGGACGCCACGGCAACACCGACCGCGATAAGAATGTCCCGGACAACACCGGCCGGAGGAAAGCAGGCCGGGACTAGGCAGCGCGGGAAACTTGGGGGAAAATTGTTATCAGCAGATTCCTCCAGGTTTCCCGGGTCGGTCTTGTCCGGGTATCAGGCGGGGTCGGCGGCGAGGTGGCCTCTTCTGAGACCGAGGCCAGTCCCCCCAGTCGTCGTCGGCCCCCTCGCTTTGTCTCCTCAGCTTTCCAGGGCAACCGCGGATTCCATCCGCAACGCCAAAAGATAGGCACCCAACCCATGCGGCGCCCGTCCTTCGGTGCGACCGGAGGTCAGTACACGGACGGTGTCGGTGGAAGTAACACTGAACCCCCGGCGGCGCAGCCGGTCCACCAGCACCCGGTCCTCGTGCGAGCGCTGCCGGGGAAAGCCGCCGGCAAGCAGGTAAGCCGACGCCCGCACGCCAAGATTCGCACCGAACACGTGCGGATGGTCCTCGGCCAACGTATGCCGAAGGTGCCACCGCCGCAGCAGTTCGCCGTCCATCCCCGCGGCATCGGGTTCCACCGTTCCCAGAACCGCGTCAGCCCCGCTGTCAGCCAGCATCACCTGGCGCACCAGCCAATCTTCGGGAACATGGGAATCGGCATCGGTGTTGGCCAGCCATAACGTCCCGGTGGCGGGCGGGAGGCCCGCTTCGAGGTCCGGCTTGTGGTGTCCGTTGAGGATGGTCCGGACGCCGGCGCGCCTGCTTCTGCCGACACTGCGGAATGCAACGTGGCACATGCTGAAGCGGGGATCGGAGGCTGCGATTCGGGCGGCCACCGCGCCCGAGTTATCCGTGCAGCTGTCCAGGACCACCACTATGGCCAGGTCCAGCTCCGGACGACTGGCCTGCAGTACATCGGCTGCGGCCCGGACGCCGTCCAAGGCCCGCCCCAGGTGCTGCTCCTCGTTGTGGACGGGGATCACCACGGCCACTTTCGCGATCCGGAAATCCGTCCGCCCGTGCTCCATCTCAGCGCCGCCGCGGCCCGGGGTCAACGGGCGCCACCAGCGTTTCCAACACAAAATCGCGCTCCCGGTACAGCCCTGCGGTGCGCCAGCGCAGGAGGTTCCGCGCCAACGAGTGGACCGAATCGCCGTCGAGCTCCCAGCCTGACACCGGGTGCCGCCAGTGGCACAGCAGCAGCGTGCCGCCGGGCTCCATGGAGTCCTCGATCCGCCGCAGCAGAACCTCAAACTCCGCGGGCGACAGGTAATAGCCCACCTCTGAGACCACCACCAGGTCGTAGCTGCCGCCGGGCCACTCGTCCGGCAGCGTCAGTTGCCGGGTATCGACGCCGGGAAACTCCGCGAGCCGCTTGGCCGCGAGTTCCAGCGCGGTGCTGCTGGCATCCACTGCCAGGAGCCGGGTGCATCGGGTCGCCAATTCAGCCGAGAGAGTGCCGATAGAGCAGCCAATTTCCAGCCCTGAGCGGTACTGTTCCGCCGGCAATGCGGCGAGGGTGAGGGAGCGTTTGCGGCGTTCGTACCAGCTGGTGGTGTACTCCCATGGATCCTCTGAGCCCGCGTGGACGGCGTCGAAAATCCGTTGCGCATCGGCGCTGGTGTGGGGTGCGGTGGTGTGGGCTGCACTGGTGTGGGCTGCACTGGTGTGGGCTGCAGGCGTACGCGGCGGCGTCCAGGCAAAGGTCTCAAACCCGCGGGTGAAATGCCGCAGGAAGCCCTCGCCCAGGAGCACTTCGTCCCCCGGCAGCTCGGAGAGTGGGCTGTGCTGGCTGGTGTGGGCACTGAGGGCGGCGGCCTTGGCGGCCTGCTGGTTCCGGTCCAGGGGAAGCCGGACCCACGTGTGCCAGGCAGGATCCTCCGGCGAGGCCCGGAACCAGTACCAGATGGGAAACTCGAGCAGGGCGTGGCCGCCCTCCCCTGCGATCTCAGCCGCGACCAACCCCAGGACGTCATGGTCGGCGTGGCCATCAGAGCGGTACGGAGCCAGGATGGCCACCTGCTGCTGCCCGGGGTTCCGGTCAATGGCTTCCCTCAACAGAACAGCGATTTCCGGCTTCAGCTCTGTCAGGCCGCTGTCCGGCAGGCCAAGAAACCGCCATGATCCGCCCAGTCCCAGAACATCCATGGCGGCCGCAAACTCCTGCAGCCGGGTGGCCGCCAGCTGCTCCGGGGTGATGGTCACCGAGTCCGGGTGTGATCCCTCCCCCGCCGTAAACAGCAGCACCTCGACGTCCGCGCCCAGTGCATGCACACCCGCCAACAGGCCACCAGCACCCAGGGCCTCGTCATCCGGGTGGGCCACGAGGACCAAAAACCGCATCGCCGCCAATTCCTGTCCGTCCAGGGGCAGCTCGGCAATGGCCGGCAGCCCACTCGCCGCCCAGGCTGCCTCGTCCGTGCCCTGGTCTGTGTGGGAGAAGGTCACCATGGATGCTCCTCCTTGAGCGTCAGCTTTCCCAGCTGCGCGTCGTCCCGCATCCCATGATGCTGGCGTACGTACAGCGCAAGGTCAGCCATCCGCTTGGCGTACGGTTCGTCGAACGCCAGCGGCGCCGGCCCGCGGTTGCCGGTGACCAGGGCAAGGACACGTTCGACGGCGGAGGCTACCGTTCCGCGCACACGCAGCGCTTCGCTCCACCCGCTTCGCCCTGTGTCCGGTTTGTCCTCCTCGGTGCCGGTGCCGGCGTCGATCCGAGAGGCTGTGCGCGCAAGATACTGGAGCGCAGCCGTGAGGATCCGATCGGTTTCGCCCAAGGCGGCCAGCGCAAGCTGGTCGGGTTCCCGGCCGGATTCCGCAGCGGTGATGAGCGAGTCCCTGTAGTCCCGCGCCACTCCCACCGCACCGCCAAGCCAGCAAGCGGCCACTCCCATGCCGCCCCAGGCAAATCCGGGACGGCTGAAGTACCAGTTATCGCCGCCCAGGGGTTCTGCCGGAACCTGGCTGAAATGGACGGTACCGCTGGGAATCTCACGCAGTCCACGCGCCACCCAGGCGGGTTCCTCGCACGTCACGCCGGGCTGGCGGAGGTCCACGGCAAAGGCGGCCCTGCCCCCGGTATTGGTGTGCGCAGTGATCACTGCATGGTCCAATTTCGAGGCCAGGGAACACCACGGTTTTGAGCCGCTCAGGAGGATCCCGGCGTCACCCGCTTTCGCCTCCAGCCGGGCGCCCGGACCTTCGGCGGCGAAGACACCCCAGGCCCCGCGCACCTGCCCGGGATCACGGCCCGACTGGGCGAGGATGGCCAGTGCATCGAAGTGCGGCTCGAAGATCCGCGCCGCAGCAACGTCCACGGCCGCCACTGACGCCAGCAGCTCCCACAGCGCGGCCGTCCTGCCTTGGCCCGGCAGCGGCGCCTTGGTCCCCGCCGCCCTGGCTATCGCCAGGAGTGCCGGAACGTCCCCCGCAGCAGTGGCCACGCCGTCCAGCAGGGTGACCAGGCCGGCGTCGGGCGCTGCATCGGAACGAAAGTGCACGGGCCCCGGAACGGTGCGGTCCACGGGCGCCTATTTATCGGCAGGTTCGGTAACGGCCGCCGACGGGCTCATGGTTTCCGCGTTCACCATCCATGCCAGCTGCTCGAGGCGTTCAATGGCGGCGTGCAGAAGGTCCGCGCTGGTGGGGTCCTCTTCGTCCACCTCGTCATGGACATCCCGCATGGTCTGGACGGTCCGTTCAAGCCTGTTCGTGACGAGCTTGACCGCATCCTTGGTGGACGTCAGTCCTGCCGGGAACTGGTCGAGCCGGGTATCGCCGGAGACCGTATTGCTCCGGCCATCAGGAAGGGCGTGCAGGGCCCTCATGCGCTCGGCTGCCTGGTCCGCGAACAACCGGGCTGCGGCGATGATCTCATCCAACTGAAGGTGGAGGTCGCGGAAGTTGGTCCCGACGATGTTCCAGTGCGCCTGCTTGCCTTGCATGTGCAGTTCGATCAGGTCCGTGAGCACCATCTGAAGGTTGCTGGCCAGGGTGGGTGACGCTTTCATCATGTTCCTCCGCTGCTGGGCACACCGTCCGGGGATCCGGCCGGGAGACTTATTCTAAGCATACTTACCACTTGACGCGGCTGGTCACCTCACCCGGGCCAGTGCGAACCCGTCCCAGCCTTTGGATCCGACGGTCTGGATCACCGTGGCATCGAGCTGCGGGTGCTTCCCCAACAACTCCAGGGCGCCGATGATCCCCGGCGCATTGACCTGGTCCATGGCAGGGTCCAGGACCACTCCCTCCCACACCGCATTGTCCAGAACCACCGTGGTGCCGGGCCTGCCCAGCCTGACGGCCCAGTCGAGATAGTTGGAATTGTTTTCCTTGTCGGCGTCGATGAACACGAAGTCGAAAGGTTCCTGGCCTTCGGCGTGCAGGGCTGCCAAGGTATCCAAAGCGGGGCCGACCCTGACCTCCACCTTGTCCGCCAGACCCGCTGCCGCCACGTTGGCGCGGGCAATCTCCGCATGTTTGGTGAGGTATTCGCACGTCACCAGCCGGCCGCCGTCGGGAAGTCCCTGAGCCATCCAGATGGCACTGAACCCTGCGAGGGTGCCGATCTCCAGCACCCGGCGGGCACCGGACACCTGGACCAGGAGCTTGAGCAGCTTGCCGGCATTCGGCGTCACTTCGATGGGCGGCATGCCCGCATCGGTGGCGGACTGCACGGCCCGCTGCAGTGCGGCGTCAGGGTGCACCACGGTTTCGGTGAGGAAATCTTCGACAGCCACCCACCCAGCCTGGGGCTTGTGTTCAAAAGGCCCGCGCGCAGAGGGCTTGTGCTCAGACATGGCCACATTCTGGCAGGTCGCCTCCGGCCATGGAAGGCTTCCAAGGAGGGCGGCGTCGGAACCGCGCCCGCAGCGAAGCCCTGCAGCCTGTTATTCGGCCGGTTGACCGTCGGAGAGTGCCTGTTCCAGGCGGTCGACCTTGGCACTGAGTTCACCCGAGTAACCTGGCCGGATATCAGCCTTGATGACCAGTGAGACGCGGCTGCCGAACTCGCCCACAGCTTCAGTGGCGCGCTTGACGACGTCGAAGACCTCGTCCCATTCGCCTTCGATCTCGGTGAACATCGAGCTCGTCCGGTTGGGGAGCCCGGATTCCCGGACGATCCTCACTGCGGCAGCAACGGCGTCGTGCACTGAAGCGTCCGTGGGGCGGGCACCGCTGGCAGGGGTACCGGAGGGGGCAACTGAAAATGCAAGCAACATATGGCCAGTCTCCCATGCACCAGGGCCCCACCCGGGGCTGAATCGACGCCCGGAACGTCACATAACCAGCTACCCCCGGGTAACCATGTCCGCCGTCTGCTGCGTTGCTAGCCTGATCGGATGAGCATCGACGTAGTCCGCAAACCACTACGCGCAGACGCTGCCCGGAACGTGGACAAGATCATCACGGCGGCGCGTCAGTGCTTCCGCGAGCATGGTCCGGAAGTTCCCCTTCAGACAATCGCGACGACGGCGGGCGTTGGCCCTGCCACCCTGTTCAGGAACTTCGCCGACAAGGAGGAGCTGGTCCTGGCAGCCCTCAACCGGCAGCTTCGCGAAACGGTTGATCCGGTCATGGTCGATGCCCTGGCCGATATCGACCCGGCCACCGGACTGATGCGGGTCATCGAGGCCATCATGGCCGCCGCCAGTGATGACGCAAACCTCCTGGGTGCCGTGGCGGGCCGGCGCGAACTGCTGACCGGGATCACCGGATCCCTCATAGATTCCATCAGTGTGCTGCTCAGCCGGGGCCAAGGTCAGGGAACGCTGCGTCCGGATATTTCCATGACCGACATGTTCCGGCTGCTTGCCATGCTGATCGGCGTGGTGGACACCATGGAGCCGGGGTCGGATGCCTGGCGGAGGCCCGTGGCGCTGATTGAGGACGCCATCCGCAGCGAACGGCCCAGCCGTCCGCTGCCGGCGTACGCCCCGCTGCCCGCCTCGCAACTCCCGGCTCCACCGCCGTTCCAGAGTCCGTCGCAGCCCTCCCGGTACCAGCCGAACCAGTACAAAGGACCGCAGTTCAGCTGACCGGTTTCAGCTGATGGCGGCGGGCCTCCCGCCGAGGTCATTGAAGGCATCACTTCGTTGGATTAGACTCAAGTGGGGTTACGCAGCCAGCCTCCGAATTACCAGAGGAGCACTCCATGAAGCCGTCCTGCGTACGTATTCCGACCCACCTCATCCTGCGATGAACGATACCCAGCTTGCCCTGTTCATCAGCGATCCCCGGGGCCCTGAAGAAGTCCTTCCTTCCTTGGCAGCGGAAGAACTCGCCAATCTGCTGGACGCGCTCTACCAAAACCTCGATACCCCTGCGCCGGCGTTCGGCGCGCAGTCCTGGTATGAGCTTGCCGTCGAAGAAAGTGCCCGTCGAAACGGGTCACCAGAGGCCGAGCAAACTGCCTGAACCCCACAGCCGGACCAGACCTGACAGCCCCGACCTGACCTGAAAGCGCTCCCTACGTGAGCGTCTGACCTACCCAAGGGTCTGATCAGCAGGTCTCGTCGGGTGTCTTGTCATGCCCGATTGCCGGGGCGCAACTTCCTGGGGCGCCCCGGCCTTGAGGCCCGGGGGTGCCACGGCGGGTTCCGGCGTCGTGCTCCTCAGCTGTTGTTGTGCCCCTCTGGGGCATCTTGCCCCTCGGCGGCTGAGGGCTGGTCATCGGGCTGGTCAGTCTCCTCGTGCTGGTGTGGCACGTGGTCCTTGGCCTCCTTCAGGTGCTGCTGCAGCTTTTCTTCAGCATCACGGCGGCGCCTGGAGGTATCGCGCATTTCCCTGGTCGCTTCTGACGTGCTCGCATCGTACCTCTGCCGCGACCTGTCGGCGCCCTGCTGCTTAGCGCCGGTAGTTTCGGCATCCGGAGCGGTGGCCGGTGATTCCATCGTCTGTGGCTCATCGGCCTCTGACTTATCCGCCTGGGGTTCATCAGTCTGTGGTTCGTTCATCGACTTGGCTCCTCTCGGGCGCACACATCGCTCCCGCCGACATGGTGTCCGGCGATAGTTTCAGCATTGAGCCAGCATTTACTTCGGCGCCGATATTCAGTGCGCCGATTCGCGGTTGCGGAGTTCGGCCCGGACGGCTGCGTGCAGGGCGGTCGTTTCAGATCCCTGGCTGAGATCCAACGCCAGCCTGATCCGTTCGGAGAGCAGGTCCAGGTCCTCCGCAGGCAGATCGGCCAGCGACCGGAACCTTGTGAAGAACCGCTTGATCGGAAGCCCGGCCCGCCCAGTTTTCCGGGCTTTGCCGGATCTGGCACTAACTGCGTGCAGTCTTTTTTCCATGGTGATCCCTGACGCCAGAGTTCCACGGCCAACTGCATAGCCAAAACCCAGCCTACAGCCGCACTAAGCTGCTCCACCAGAGGCAGCCGCTAGTTCCACCCGAGCAGCCGCAGCAGTGCGGCTGTGCCGGCACCCAGCAGAACCACCAGCAGGAAGGGCGCCCGGAACGCCAGGGCGACGGCGGCGGCAGCGAGGGCGCCCAGCCGCGCGTCAGCCGCCAGGGCCTGACCGGACGCAACCGTGTTGACGATGGTCAGCGAGGCCAGAAGTCCGATGGTCATGGTCCCGGCCACCCGCGACATCCGGGGGTCTTTCAGCAGCTTGGCCGGGACAAAGTACCCCGCCAGCTTCCACGCATAGGCAAGGGCACAAGCCAACAGCAGCCAGATCCAGAGATTCATAGACCCGCCCGCCGTGCGTCCCCGTTGCCATGAGGGTTGCCGTGGCCGTGGCCGTGGTGATGCTCCTCGTAGGGGTCCACATCCGGCTCCAGCCCTTCATCGCTGCGCCCGTGGCTGAACCAGCCGATCAGCGCGGCAACCACGGCCGCAATGAGGATGGGCACGCCGGCGGGTACGAACGGTACGGCGACAACGGTGGCCAGCGCGCAGACCACGGCAATCGCCGCAGGCTCGCGACCCTTGAGCCGCGGCCACAGCAGCGCCAGGAAGGCGGCCACGGCTGCCCCGTCCAGTCCCCACTGCTTGGGGTCGCCCAGCCCGCTTCCCGCAAGGGCACCCACCGCGGTGAACAGGTTCCAGAGGACGTAGATGCCAATCCCCGCAGTCCAGAAACCGCGCTGCTGCTCAGCGGGGTCGGTCTGGCCGCTGCTGGTTGCCGTCGACTCGTCAATGGTGAGCTGGGCGGCAACAAACCGCCGCCACCCGGTGGGATGCAGGAGGGCGTTCAGCTGCATCCCGTAGATCCCGTTGCGCATGCCCAACAGGGTTGCCGCGCTCATGGCGGCCACGCCTGAGCCGCCGCCCGCCACCACGCCGATAAACGCGAACTGGGAACCTCCGCTGAACAGCAGGAGGCTCAGCGCCATGGTCTGCCAGAAATCAAGTCCCGAGGTGACGGACAGTGCGCCGAAGGAAATTCCGTACAGGCCGGTGGCGATGCTGATGGAGAGACCCACCCGGACCGCAGGAGAAGCGAGGAGTTTCGGTGCGGACCGGCGGAAAGGCATGGTTCCACTCAATCACAGGAACAGGTCAGGACGGCAGCTGGACCTGCTGCCCGGTCGACAGGAGTTGCGCCAGCACCTGGGCCGGCTTGTTGGTGGTGATCTCCTGAATCCCCAGCCCCTGGCACAGTGCCACGTCACGTTCGGTGTCCACTGTCCACACCCGGAAGCGGCGGCCGGACTCCAGCCAGCGCTGAACGGTCCTGGCGTGTTCGCGGACGTAGATGATTCCGGGACCGGCAAGGAGCACCTCGCAGTCATCGAGGATGCGTTCGCCTTCCAGCTGTGCCGCCTTCATGACGTTTGCGACGGCGGTGCCCGTGAGCGGCCCCAGCCCCAGCTCATCGCGGATCTCGTCGACGTCGATGTCGTCCACGAGCTGGCAGATGAACCGGGACGGGACGCTCCGGAGAAGGTGCTTCACGGAGTCCGGGCTGAAGCTCATGAACGTCACCTGGATGTTCTCCACTGTGGACGTCTTCGCGTCCCAGCCCTGGCTCCGGAGAACCTGCAGGACCCGGTCCTCGAGTTTGAGCTGGTAAGGACTGGGGTGCTTGAGTTCGATGGCCAGTCCGATCGGCCGGCCCGCCGCGCGCAGGATGTTCAGGAGATCCGGCAACGTCAGGAGTTGCTCCGAGCGGGCACCGTACTTCTCCGGGATCCGGACACCCTTCCAGGACGAGAAGTCCAGCAGCCGCAGCTCCGCCAACGTACGGTCCGCCACCGGGCCGGTTCCGTCCGAGGTACGGTCCAGGTTGGCGTCATGCAGCAGCACCGGGTACTGGTCCCGGGTGAGGTGGATATCGCATTCAACCCCGTCCGCGCCATCGGCGATGGCCTGGAGGTAAGCGGCCCGGGTATGTTCGGCAAATGCCGCACTGGCGCCCCGGTGGGCGAATACCAGTGGCCTGTTCTTCGCAGCCTCGTCGGATGTCATGAGGACACGTTAGCGGACCCGGCGCGGGCCGGCGGGGCTAGGCTGGGCTCATGCAGGTGAACTCTGAGCCAACTACCCGGCCCGACCCGGCCCCGCCCGCAGGTGCTACCCGTCCTGCCCAGGGGGGCGCCGCCGTCGTCGGCCATCAACTCAGTGCAGGCGACGCCGAAAAGGCGGCCGCGCTGCGGAAAATGAAGCTTGTGGCGCTGGGGCTGCTCATTGCCATGGCGATCATTTTTGTCTTCGCGTTTGCGTTGCAGAAGGAATATCCCTGGCTGCAGTACGTCCGCGCCGCTGCGGAGGGCGGCATGGTGGGCGCGCTGGCTGACTGGTTCGCCGTCACCGCGCTGTTCAAATACCCCATGGGCATCAAGATCCCGCACACGGCCATTATCCCGCGCCGCAAGGATCAGATCGGTGCTTCGCTGGGCGAGTTTGTGGAGACCAACTTCCTCTCTGAGCAGGTGGTCCAGGACAAGCTGGCCAGCGTGAACATCGCGCGCAGGGCAGGTGAGTGGCTCGCCGCTCCGGGCGGCGCCGAACGCGTCGCCAAGGAGGGGGCCGCCGTCATCCGCGGTGCCTTCAAGGTGTTGAACGACGACGACGTCCAGGCAGTCATCGAATCAATGGTGCGCAAGCATCTGCTGGCTCCGCCGTGGGGACCTCCGGTGGGCAGGCTCGCGGAGCGGATTTTTCACGACGGACACCACCACCAGCTGGTGGACCTGCTGGTGGACCGGGCCGCGGACTGGGTCAACGACAACCACGAAACGGTCAGCCGCCTGGTCACGGACCGCTCCCCCACCTGGGTCCCGCAGTTTGTGGACGGGTTGGTGGGAGACAAGGTCTACGTGGAGATCCTCAAGTTCACCCGCGCGGTGCAGTCCGATCCGAACCATCAGGTCCGGCAGTCGATCGACAAGTACTTGAACGATCTCGCCCAGGACCTCCAGCATGACCCGAAGATGATTGCCCGTGCGGAAGACATCAAGGCCCAGGTCCTGGGTGATCCCGAGGTCCGTGAACTCGCCTCGCGAACGTGGGGCACGGTCAAGAGCGCCCTCCTCAGCGCCGTGGACGATCCTGACAGCGAGCTCACGGTGAAGTTCAAGGCGGCCGTCCGGGATTTCGGTAACCGGCTGGTGAACGACGACGAACTGGCCGGCAAGGTCAACGCCTGGATCGGGGACGCCGCAGGCTACCTGGTGCGGACGTACCGCAAGGACATCGCCGGCGTGATCACCGATACCGTGGCCCGCTGGGATGCCGAAGAGACGTCGCAGAAGATCGAACTCCAGGTGGGCAAGGACCTCCAGTTCATCCGGATCAACGGCACCGTGGTGGGGTCCCTGGCAGGGCTGGTCATCTTCAGCGCCGCACACCTGGTCTTCGGCTAGCCCGCCCCCCCCCTTTTAATGCAACGCGGGGTCACTTTTGGTCCCTTCGGGCCCCATTTTCGGGCGTAAAGTGACCCCGCGTTGCTGTAGGGACGTGCGATTAGTGGGCGAACGACTCCAAAGCCACCCCGGCAGCTTCGAGGCCAGCCCGGACGCGGGTGGCCATCTCCACGGCTCCGGGCGTATCGCCATGGATGCACAGGGAATCGGGCCTGACCTGAACCACGGTTCCGTCCACGGCCACCACTTCTCCCTTGATCGCGAGGCGCACTGCCCGCTCCACGATCGAGTCGAGGTCATGGAGGAGGGCACCTTCCTGCGAGCGCGGTACGAGCGTCCCGTCGGACTGGTAGGCGCGGTCCACGAAGGCCTCAACGAACACCGGGTGGCCGGCTTCGCGTGCCTGCACCAGCAGTTCCGAACCCGGCAGGCCCAGGATGGGAAGTCCGGGATCGTAGGCCTGGATGGCGGCGACCACTGCGGAGGCCTGATCGGCATCATGGAAGAGGCGGTTGTACAGCGCGCCGTGCGGCTTCACGTAATCAACGGAGGCGCCGACGGCATGGGCAACACCGTCAAGAGCACCCAGCTGGTACAGGACGTCGCCAAAAAGTTCGTCGAAGGACATATCCATGGACCGGCGGCCGAAACCGGCCAGGTCCCGGTAACCCACGTGGGCGCCGACCGTCACATCCAGCTCGAAGGCAGCCCGGCAGCTGTCAAGCATGGTGACCGGATCGCCGGCGTGCAGGCCGCAGGCGACGTTGGCGCTGGTCACCAGGCGGAACATCGCAGCGTCGTCCCCCATGTTCCATGAGCCGAACGATTCGCCGAGATCAGCATTAAGATCCAAGGTTGTTGCCTTCCAGTGTGAGGTTATCCGGAGCCGCCGTGGCCTTGAGCTCGCCGGGGACAGTATCCGGCATCGGGCCGAAGGCCTCCTTGGCGTTAGCCACCACGGCGCGGCCCATGATGAGGTTACCCGCACCGCCCACCACGGCCCCTATGCCGAACGGAAGTGCCCGGCCGAACAGCGCGGTGCCCTGGCGTTTCAGCAGGTTCTTCAGGAAGGCCTTCTGGATCCTGTTCCTGACGGCGCCGAAGCCGGTGGGCATGGACTTGGAGAGAACGTTCCCCCATGCCTGGGTGGCATTGGCGCCCCTGCCCATCGCCTGGCCGCTCAGCGTTCCCAGCAGGGCAGTGCCCTCCTCCCCCAGCATGATGGCCATCACCATGGTGCTGGCCTTTTCCGGGTTGGTCAGCCGGATCCCGTGCAGCTCTGCGAGCGAGGTGGCGTACAGCGCCGTCGCTTCGAGGAAGCCAACTGTCGCCGCGGCGGACAGTCCCAGGGAGGCCACGGTACCGACGCCGGGCACAACAGCAGTTGCCCCGACGATCGCGCCGCCGCCGGTCACGGCACGCAGGTAGTCGCGTTCCAGGATCTCCGCGAGCTTCGCCGCACTGGCCTGGGGATGCTTGCGCTGCAGCCGCCGCACGTATGCGAGGACAAACGGCCGCTGGATCTCCACTGCCCGGAGCAGCATGTTGTGGACTCCGGGTTTTGGCTTGCCTTCGGCGTCGAACACCGCGTTGTGGGCGGTCTCCTGAGCGATTCGAACTGCGGGATTGCTGCGCTTGGACATGGTCACCTCTGCTTCTGTGCTGCTTCCATCCGCCGGCAGCTTTGGCTGCGGCCCTGCCTTAACAGTAAGGGGGCTTAACACTTTACGAAGGTCATCAGGAAAGTGGGGACCTCCGCTGGCGAGCCGCTGCCTCGGGTTCCGATGTTCCGCCGCCCTCCCCGCCGAGCCTAGACTTGGGCTATGCCCACACTCCAAGCCCTGCGGCCGTTTGCGCACCGGGAGTACAGGGTCCTCATCGCTGCCCTCGCCATTTCCATCTTCGGATCGGGAATGTGGGCTGTCGCGATGGTCTACCAGGTGATCCACCTCGGCGGCGGTCCGCTGGAGCTGTCCCTGGTGGCAACAGCCGGAAGCGTCGGGCTGGTGGCCTTCGTCCTGGCCGGCGGGATCGCCGCGGACAGGGTGCCGCAACGGCTCCTGATCATCGGCGTCGAGGGCGCCAACCTTGCCGTGATAGCCGCCATCAGCGTGCTGGCCATGGCTGGCTGGCTGCAGCTGTGGCATCTGGCCGTGGGAAGTTTTGTGCTGGGCGTGGGTGCGGCGTTCTTCTTCCCCGCGTACTCCGCAATCCTCCCCCGCATCCTTCCGCCCGAGGACCTGCTTGCTGCCAACGGCATGGAGGGGACCATGCGTCCCATGCTCCAGCAGGCGGCAGGACCCGCCGTCGCCGGCATCCTTGTGGCCGCGCTCTCACCCTCTTACGCCGTCAGCGGCGTGGCCGCCTGCCATTTGCTGGCGTTCATCACCCTGACGTTCCTGGGCCGCCACGCCCTCGCCGCGCCCGTCAACGGTGCGGGCAAGGGTCCGCACCCCGGCACCGGCCTCAGCGGCAGCCAGGTTGAACAAGGCACCAGCACCACGGGTGCCGCCAAAACTTCCTTCTTCGCAGATCTCCGGGAGGGCGTCCGCTACACCGTCCGCACGCCCTGGCTGCTGTGGACCCTGCTGTGGGCCTGCGTTTCGGTCCTGTTCCTGATCGGGCCCATCGAAGTGCTGATGCCGTTCGTGGTGCGCGACCAGCTCAGCGGGGACTCCCGGATGTTCGGCTTCCTGCTGGCCGTCATGGGCGTGGGCGGGGCGGCCGGCTCACTGCTGACCGCTTCACTGAAACTGCCGCGCCGCTACCTCACGGTGATGATGGTGTGCTGGGGAGCGGGCAGCCTGCCGTTGGCCGCGATCGGAATCCTGGACAGCTTCTGGACAGTGGCCGCTGCACTGTTCATCTTCGGCGCCACCGGAGGCGTGGGCATGGTCATCTGGGGCACCCTGCTTCAGCGGCGTGTACCAAGCCACCTGCTGGGCCGCGTCTCCAGCCTGGACTTCTTCGTTTCCCTCTCCCTGATGCCCGTCTCCATGGCACTGGCCGGACCTGCCGCCCAAATCCTGCCCATCTGGGCGATCTTCCTCGTGGCCGGCGGGGTTTGCCCCATCCTCGCGGTCATCGCCATGATCGTGGCCCGGATGCCCGCCGACGAGCTGTCCCACCCGTTGGACACCCCGGCTGACGCGGAACGCTCAGCATGAGTTGTACGCACCTGGGTTGAACGCCGGCAACGCACGACGGCGGCAGGAGACTGACGCCGGAGCGCCAGTCTCCTGAAAGCACCAACCCGGGAGAGTCCTACCCCAGGGCGCGCACGATCGGCAGGCTCGCCGTCGGCGGCCCGCTGGGGAAGACGGTCCGCTCCGGGAACTCAACGGGTTCCAGGGCTACGCGGACGGGTTCGGCTCCGATGCTGAGGAGTTGCCCGCGGACATCCACGTCCAGCAGCTCACCGCTGCGGACGCTGAGGGTGAGTGCACCGGCGTCGAGCTCCACATGCAGCAGCCGGCCCAGGATCTTGAGGTGGAAGGACAGTCCGTCCCATTCCGCGGGCAGCCGCGGGTCAAAGAACGGCACCGGCCCCTGATCCCGGAGCCCGGCGAAACCGGAGACCAGGGAGCTCCAGACTCCGCCGGTTGAGGCGATGTGCACGCCGTCGATGGTGTTCCCGTGGGTGTCGTCCAGATCGATGAACGCAGCATCCGTGAAGTGTTTCAGGGCCGCTTCGGGGTGCCCCACCTCGGCCGCCATGATTCCCTGCACGCAGGCCGAGAGGGTGGAGTCGCCGGTGGTGATGGGATCGTAGAAATCGAAGGCGCGGCGCTTTTCGATAGGCGTGAAATCCTGCCACTGCAGGAACATGGCCAGCACCGTGTCGGCCTGCTTGAGCACCTGGTGGCGGTAGATCACCAGCGGGTGGAAGTGCAGCAGCAGCGGGTACTTGGAACGGGGAGTGGTCCAGTCCCACGGCTCCAGGGTCATGAAGTCGTTGTCCTGCGAATACACTTCCAGGTCTTCGTCGAAGGGCAGCTGCATACGGTTGGCGGCCTGCATCCAGAATTCCCGCTCGGCCTCGTCAATCCCGGCATGGTCCAGCTCAGCCGCGGCACGAAGATTGAACCGGGCCATGACGTTGGTGTACAGGTTGTCGTTGACCACGGCGGTGTATTCGTCCGGGCCGGTGACGCCGTGGATGTGGAACTGGCCGTCCTTGCCGAAGAAGCCCAGCGAGCTCCACATGCGGGCGGTCTCGATCAGCAGTTCGGCGCCCATGCCCTCGCGGAAGGTTTCATCGCCGGTGGCCCAGATGTAGCGGTTGGTGGCGAAGGCGATGGCAGCGGCAATGTGGAACTGGGCTGTGCCGGCAGCATAGTAGGCGCTGGCTTCCAGTCCGTTGATGGTGCGCCACGGGAACAGTGCGCCGTCCACGCTGAGCTCTTTGGCGCGTATTTTGGCAGCCGGGAGCATGTCGTGCCGGAACTCCAGGACCCGGCGGGCGCCGTCGGGGTTGGTGTAGGTGAGGTAGGGCAGGAGGTACACCTCCTGGTCCCAGAAATAGTGGCCTTCGTAGCCGGAGCCGCTGACGCCCTTGGCGGGAATGCCTGCGACGTCGGCCCTTGCCGTGGCCTGCGCCAGCTGGAACAGGTTCCAGCGGATGGCCTGCTGGAGTTCGGGCTGGCCGCCGACCTGGATGTCCGAGGTGGCCCAGTACTGGCGGTAGTGCTCCTCGCTTTCGGCGAAGATGTCCGCCACGCTCCGCAGGCCGGCTTCAGCAGCTTCGGCCGCGTCCTGGTTGGAGTCCTGGACGCCGCGGCCGGCGGCGTAGCTGACACTTTTTTCAAGCCGGAAGGGCTCGCCGGCACCCACGGCCAAAACATAGCGGACGCTGCTTTCATCCTGGCCCGCCAGGGTTTCGAACGGCTGATGGCCCGCGGAGGTCCAGTGGTCCACGGCGAGTCCCACGCGCTGCCTCGACTCGGCGGCTTCCCACGCGAGCCGGAGTGATCCGTCAGAACCCTCGATGCGCAGGGGCAGCAGGACCCTGCCCGCGTGGCGGCCGGCGCGGCGCGGGTCGTGGGTGGAGTGGTCCTCCACCGGCTGGTCCTGGCGGTTAATAACGGACGACGTGACATCGGCGGAAACGTCCCGGTCCGCTGCCACCTCAAGTGAAATGCCCAGGCTGCCGCGCGAGGCGAACCCCACCGCCCGGCGCTCGGTGGTGGTCACCGTGGCACCGGACCGGCACTGCCAGGTGATGCGGCATTCGTAGCTGCCGGTGGAGAAGTCGACGGAACGGCGGTAGTCCAGCACCGTTGATTCGGCCAGGGACAGCGACTCGCCGTCGATCGTCACCGTGAAGTTGTTCGCGTCCGGGATGTAGATGATGCGCTGGCCGGTCCTGGCGAAACCGAACGCGTTTTCCGCGTGCTTGATGTCCCAGATCTCGTGCAGCCCGTTGATGAAGCTGCCCGGCAGGTCGGCGTCCCCGGCCGCCCAGTGGGCGCCGCGGATACCCAAATGCCCGTTGCCCAGGGCAAAGAGCGTCTCCAGGACGCCCTCGGTGCCGGCCTCGTGGCGTGTCTCCACGAGCTGCCAGGGGATGTTGGGGAACCGGTCTCGGTCCGCGGTGATAAGTGCCATGGTGTTGGGGTCCTCAGGCGTTGTGGTGTTGCGGCTGGCCCGCAGGCAGCCGGGTGGTGAGCAGGGTGGGTGAGCAGGTGCAAGGCGGGCGGCGCGGGGAAGACGCCGCACGTGGGTGGTGCTAGATAAGTTCCTTGAGGTCGTTGACTACGTGGGTGGCTCCGGCGTCGAGCAGGGTCTGCCGGCCGGCACCCCGGTCCACGCCGATCACCGAGTGGAAACTTCCGGCATGGCCGGCCCGGACACCGGAGACAGCATCCTCAACCACCACGCATTCCTCGCTGGGCAGGCCCAGCAGCTCTGCGGCGTACTCATAAGTGTCCGGGTTCGGTTTGCCGGGCAGGCCCTCGGCCGCGGCCACTACGCCGTCCACCACAACACTGAAGTGCCCGTTCAGGCCTGCGGCCTTGAGGACAGCAGGTGCGTTGCGGGACGAGGAGACGACGGCGACCTTCAGTCCGCGGTCCAGCGCAGCTTCGAGGAAAAGCACCGAGCCTGGAAAAGGCTCGACGCCGGCGCTGACGATGTCGTTGAAGACTTCATTTTTGCGGTTGCCCAGTCCCTGAACGGTCACCTTCGTGGGGTCCTCATCGGTGGGCCCTTCCGGCAGCACGATGCCGCGGGACGCCAGGAAGTCCCGGACGCCGTCGAACCTGGGCTTGCCGTCGATGTGGTCGAAATAGTCATTTTCCCGGTACGCGGGCACCTCAGGGCGGGATGCCAGGAAGCCGTCGAACAGTTCCTGCCACGCCCGTTCGTGGACGGTGGCCGTGGGGGTCAGCACGCCGTCCAGATCGAAGAGAATGGCGGAGGCCGTGGCCCAGTCCGTGTCCAGGGGTTTCAGAAGTTCGGTCATACAGGGTGTCCTTTCAGGCGGCGGGCAGCCGCAAGGGGCATATCGTCAGAAGCGTGGTCTCAGCGAAGGAGCTTAAGGTCAGGGACTGGATCTCAAGGTGTCTTCAGCAGGCATGAAGCCGCGAAGCGCGGACCACGGTGTCCGGTAAAACTGCAATTGAATCTGCAAGCGGATTGGCTGAACAGTGGCCGCTGAATCGGCCTCAAGAAGTGTAAGCGCTTGCAAATTTCGCGCGCAACTGTTTAAACCCGCTTCTCACCCACCGGGGCGGTTCAGGCGGCATCGGGCCGACCCAACACGTAATGCCGGAGGAACGAGCTGACGTCCACCATCTCCCTTTTGCTCATGGCGTGGCCCATCCCGGGGTAGGTCCTGGCGGTCAGTAGCGTGTGCTCGTGCAGCCACTCTTCGGTGTAGGCGGTGGCGTCTTCGTTGATGACCAGGTCAGCCTTATCCCGCCCCCAGAAGAACGGCGGCGGAGCAGTGAAGGTTTCACTGAGGGACAAGAGCTCGTTCTCCAGCACGAACCCGGACAGCCCCACCGTCGCCGTGTAGTCGTTGGGGTGGAGGCGCAGGAGCGTGCTGGCCATGGCCATCCCCTGCGAATAGCCGAGGAGGCTCACGCTGCTGTGCTGGCCCCTGACCACGTTGATCCAGGTCTGAACGGCGTTGGTGGCGGAGATGACATCCGCGAAATCGTTGGCCAGGAAATAGTCCAGCAGGAACCAGCCGTAGTGGTCTCCGATCACCATGGGTGCCCGCAGCGCCGCGCAGGTGAATTCGGAGGGCAGGTACTCGAAAAGCCGCACCATCCGGGATTCGTCCGTGCCGTAGCCGTGCATCATGACTAACAGAGGGGTTCCCGCCCGTTCAGCCTCCGGCTTGGACCACACAACTGTTTCCATCAGATCAGCCTAGCCAGTGCGGGCCACTGAACAGCCACGACGCCCGCGCCGCGCCGCCCGGCCAATGATTGAATCAGGCCCCGGCGGGCTGTACCTTGAGCATAAGACAGCATGCTTACCGTTCGGCACCCGCGCATTCGAACCACAAGGAGCAAGTCATGAGAATCGGTTCTTCCATCTTCCTCATCGCCCTCGGAGCCATCCTGGCCTGGGCCGTCGCTCCAGGGCTCATTCCATTCATTGACCAGGTGATGATCGGCTACATCCTCATGGCCGTCGGTGTGATCGGGCTGATCGCATCGCTGGTCCTGGCATCGCCGGGCCGCAGCCGCCGCGTCAGCGAAACACGCTCCGTGGTTGATCCCAACACCGGCGAGCGGATCACCCGCAATGAAAGCCGCGACGGCGGACTGTAGCCGCCAGAAGAGCCGGACCTGAGAAGCCGGACGCAAAGCGCCTCATCATGGATCCCGACAAGCCGGGCCAGACCACCACGGTCCGGCCCGGCTTTTTCGTGGGCCGGCAGGCTGCAGAGGCCCGCAACGCCCCCTGCTTTGTTTCGTGTGGGTTTCCATTGACAAACCAACACAAACGCAGATAAAGTCAGGTAATCCAACATCATGTGATGTCAGTCACCGGACTTCACGCCACTGGGATTCAGCACTTTACGCAACGGAGGGTACGTGTTCGCCGAGGAGCGCCAGCAGAAGATCGCCGAGCTTGTAGCCGGCAGCGGCCGCGTCAGCGTCAACCTGCTCGCGGAGCGTTTCAGCATCACCACGGAAACCGTCCGCCGTGATCTCGCCACCCTCGAGACCGCCGGCACGGTACGCCGGGTCCACGGCGGGGCCGTTGCAGCCGACCGCTTCAGCACCATCGAGGAAAGCATCAACGACCGCACGGTCCAGCGCCCGGGTCAGAAAATGCGGATCGCGGACGCTGCCCTGGCACTGATCCCGCCGGCCAAGTCCGGAAGCATCCTGCTCGACGCCGGCTCCACCACCGAAGCGTTGGCCGACCTGCTGTCCCGGCGCGCCGCCGTCGTTCCTTCCGGCTCGCCGGCACCCGAACTCGTAGTCATCACCCACGCGGTCCCCATCGCCGCCAGGTTGGCGAGCACGCCTGGAATTGCCCTTCAGCTCCTGGGCGGCCGGGTGCGCGGCCTGACCCAGGCGGCGGTCGGCCAGGCAACTGTGGAGGCTGCGAACCGGATGCGGCCGGATATTGCGTTCATCGGCACCAACGGCATCCACGCCGATTTTGGCCTCAGCACGCCCGATCCTGAAGAAGCCGCCGTCAAGGCAGCCTTCGTCCATTCGGCACGCCGCATTGTGGTGCTCGCCGATTCCTCCAAGCTGGACGCGGAAACCCTGGTCCAGTTCGCCTCCCTGAAAGATCTGGACACCTTGATAACAGACAGCGAGCCCAGCGCAGAACTCACAGCAGCCCTCACCGAGGCCGGCGTTGACGTGGTGATCGTATGATCGTCACGTTTACGGCTAACCCCAGCCTCGACCGCACCGTGGCCCTGCCCGGCCCGCTGGAACGCGGCGAAGTCCAGCGTGCCGTCTCTGTCAGCCAGGAGTCCGGGGGCAAGGGTGTCAACGTGTCCCGGGCACTGTGCGCCTCGGGCGTGGAGACGGTCGCGGTCCTTCCCGGAGCGGACAGCGATCCTGTCCTTGCCGGGCTCCGCCACGATGGGGTGCCGTTCGCGGCCCTCCCCATCGATGAGCCGCTGCGCACCAACGTTGCCCTGACCGAACCGGGCGGTGTCACCACCAAGATCAACGAACCCGGTCCGCTGCTGAGCGCAGTCCAGCAGGAAGCACTGATCGGGCTGCTTTTGGAGCAGTCCCGCGGCGCCGGCTGGGTGATCCTGGCAGGCTCCCTGCCTCCCGGCTTCCCTGCCGATTTCTACGCCACGGTCACCCGGCGGCTGCGCGCGTCCGCTGGAGATGGCGCACAGCAGGCAGCACCGCTGATCGCTGTCGATTCCTCCGGCGGCCCGCTGGCCGGCGCCGTCTCAGGTACCTCACAGGATGGGGTGTCCGGAAAGCCGGACCTCCTCAAACCCAACGCCGAGGAACTGGCGGAACTGGCTGCAGCAGCCGGCTTCGCCACGGCGTTAACCGCACAGGAGCTTGAAGCGGATCCGGGGGCTGCCGCAGCGGCTGCCGCCGCCGTCGTGCGTTCCGGTGTGGGTGCTGTGCTGGCAACTCTCGGATCCAAGGGAGCTGTCCTTGTAACGGCCGACGGCGCGTGGCTGGCCACGCATCCGCCGGTCGCCGCGGTCAGTACGGTCGGCGCGGGCGATTCGTCGCTGGCTGGCTATCTGCTCGCCCACGGCCAGGGCGCCGCCCCGGCCGATTGCCTCCGTCAGGCTGTGGCACACGGTGCCGCCGCCGCTTCCCTGCCGGGTTCCACTGTCCCGGCAGTCCACCAAACCACCCCGGATGCCGTAACCATCACGGCCCTTCGAAAGGATTGACAGTGACTCAGCTCATCACCACCGACCTGGTCGAGCTCGACCAGAACCTGGGCGGCTCGCCCCAGGACGTGATCCGGCACCTGGCAAGCAAAGTTGCTGCCACCGGACGCGCCTCGGAAGTTGAAGGCCTCTTTGCCGACGCCTTCGCCCGGGAGCAGAAGACGGCCACCGGCATCCCCGGCGGCATCGCTATCCCCCACTGCCGCTCAGCTGCAGTCATCGAACCCACGCTGGCCATGGCCCGCCTCAACCCCAAAGTGGACTTCGGCGCCAAGGACGGCCCCGCGGACCTGATCTTCTTCATCGCTGCTCCCGACGGCGCAGACCAGGAGCACCTCAAGCTCCTGTCCAAACTGGCCCGGTCCCTGATCAAAAAGGACTTCACCGCGGCCCTGCGCAATGCATCCTCCCGTGAAGAGATCGTCGCACTGGTGGATGGCGCCCTTGCGGACAAGCCTGCAGCCCACGCCGCTGCTGTGCCCGCTGACGCAGTTGGTTCAGTCGGCGGTGCTGCCGGCGCTGCCGGCGCGGGAGCTGCTGCTGCCGCCTCCACAGGCTCCACCGCCGGCGCGGCCCCAACCGCCACGGCACCAAGGCGCCTCGT
Source organism: Arthrobacter sp. HMWF013 (assembly GCF_003061105.1). GTDB lineage: Bacteria > Actinomycetota > Actinomycetes > Actinomycetales > Micrococcaceae > Arthrobacter. The sequence continues at coordinate 2,015 of NZ_QAIQ01000481.1, read as the reverse complement.
TGCCGTGACGGCCTGCCCCACCGGCATCGCCCACACCTACATGGCCGCCGATTCCCTGGTAGCCGCCGCCCAGGAAATGGGCGTTGACCTGCAGGTCGAAACGCAGGGCTCCTCAGGGGCCAAGCCGCTGGATCCCGCAGTCATTGCAGCCGCCGACGCCGTGATCTTCGCGGTGGACGTGGACGTCCGCGGCAAGGAGCGCTTCGCCGGCAAACCCGTCATCAACGCACCCGTCAAGCGCGGCATCGACGAGCCCACCAAAATGGTCCAGGAAGCACTCGCTGCAGCCAAGGATCCGAACGCACGCCGCGTCCCGCACTTCGGCGCCGAGGAGCAGGCTGAGCGCGAAGCCTCCGAAAAGGGCGAGCACATCGGCCAGAAACTGAAGCGGGCACTGCTCACGGGTGTCAGCTACATGATTCCGTTCGTTGCCGGTGGCGGTCTGCTGATCGCGCTTGGCTTCCTGCTGGGTGGCTATGACATCACCGCAGTCGCCGACAAAGTGGTGGTGGAGAACAACTTCGGCAACCTTCCCGAAGGTGGGCTGGCCATCTACCTCGGTGCGGTCCTGTTCAAGATCGGCGCCCTGTCGATGGGCTTCCTGGTTCCTGCCCTTGCGGGTTACATCGCCTACGCGATCGCCGACCGTCCAGGCATCGCACCGGGCTTTGTGGCCGGTGCCGTGGCCGGCTTCATGGGTGCTGGCTTCCTTGGCGGCATCGTGGGCGGCCTGCTCGCCGGCTACATGGCGCACCTGATCGGCACCTGGCAGGTTCCGCGCTGGCTGCGCGGCCTGATGCCCGTGGTGATCATCCCGCTGCTCGCGTCGATTTTTGCCTCCGGCCTGATGTTCCTGGTCCTCGGTGGACCCATCGCCGGACTTACGACCGCCCTGAACGGCTGGCTGTCCGGCATGACCGGCGCCTCCGCCGTCGTCCTCGGAATCATCCTCGGCCTGATGATGTGCTTCGACCTCGGCGGCCCGGTCAACAAGGTTGCCTATGCCTTCGCTGTTGCCGGCCTCAGCGCGGGCAGTGCCACCAACCAGGCTCCCTGGGCGATCATGGCCACCGTGATGGCCGCCGGCATGGTTCCGCCGCTGGCCATGGCACTGGCCACCGTCCTGGACAAGAAGCTCTTCAGCCTGGCTGAGCGTGAAAACGGCAAGGCTGCCTGGCTGCTGGGTGCTTCCTTCAT
>NZ_QAIQ01000481.1:0-808 GCF_003061105.1 Arthrobacter sp. HMWF013 | reverse complement strand
CGCTGCGCGTCATCCCCGCCAGCATGGTGGGTGGCGCCCTGACCGGCGCCATGACGATGGCTTTCAACGTCACGTCGCAGGCACCACACGGCGGCATCTTCGTGTTCTTCGCCATCGGCCAACTGCAGTGGTTCGTGATTTCGATCATCGCCGGAACCATCGTCAGTGCCTTGGCCGTGGTGGCCCTCAAGCGCTGGGCAGCCCCGAAGACCGCTGCTACGGTGGAAGCCGTTCCAGCAACGGTCTGACCCGCCTCACCGATTTACTGATCCACGGCCCTGACCAACAGGCGCCGAAAGACAAAGGAGCAAGAATGTCAGAACGCACCGCAACCGTCGCCAGCCGCGTAGGCCTGCACGCCCGCCCCGCCGCCATCTTCGCCGAGGCCGCCGGTGAGTACGACCTCGACATCACCATCGCCCGCCAAGGCGAGCCTGAAGACGAAGCGATGGATGCCGCCAGCATCCTGTCCCTGATGAGCCTGGGCGCTTCCCACGGCGACGTTGTGGTGCTTCGCGCCGAAGGCACCGGGGCCGACGACGCCCTGGAGAGCCTGGTCCGGATCCTCGAAACGGATCACGACGCCGAGTAGCGGCTTCCAGCCGACGGCCGCCGTCGCGCTTTCCCTGAGGGGGAGAGCGCGACGGCGGCCGTTGGCGTTTAAGAGCTGCCATCGCTTGGGGAGCGGTCCGGTTAGCCCCGTTCCGAGATCCTTCTGACATCCGCAACAAGCATGTCCCACATCCCCTTGGAATGCTCCGCCGCCTCTTCACTGGCGTTGTTGTCCTGCGCGAGAGTGAGCCGCGTC
>NZ_QAIQ01000050.1 GCF_003061105.1 Arthrobacter sp. HMWF013 | reverse complement strand
CGGCGCCGGCGCGCTGTGGCTGATGGGAAGCTACAGCCCGGACGGCTTCGCCTGGAAGGACAGGTTGACCGCACTTATCACGGTGGTGGTCGTTGGGCCCATCATGCTGGTGGCCTACGTTTTCCTGCTCAAGATCTTCCACGTAGCGGAACTCCGTGACCTGCTCCGCCCCTTGCTCGCGCGATTGGGCCGCGGCGGATCCGGACCCTCGGAGCCAAACGGGGGAACGCCGTCGTCGGTTTCGGCTCCCGGTGGCTCCGGCGGGGAACACCCGACGCCGGAACGCGCCACGGTCTCGGTGGACACCGGAATGATGCCGAGGATTTCAGGCGAATTCGATTCAGTATCGTTCCGCGCCGGGCCGGTGCCGGAACCCACGCAGCCCTCCACGGCACCAGGGCGGGTGCGCGAAAATGACGGCGCTGCTGCCGGGGGCGGTACCGGCGCACCCGAGGGGTATCTTCCGGCGGAGGATGTTCCGGGTACTGCCAGGGGCGGACTGCTGCGCGACGAGATTCCCCTGCCAGGCCGGCGCACCTTCCAGGGCAAGGCCGGCCAGAACCCCCATTTCAAGCCGCGACGGCCCCGGAAAAAGTGATTCCCGCCGCGTTTCCGGTCGCCTGTCGCCCGCGGCGGCCAAGGCCAATCGGCTAGGATCGACAGTGAACAGGGGTATTTGCAGGCAGGCGTCAGCCCGCTCGCTGGCCGGCTTTTGACCGGTTTCCAGCAGGTGCTGGCCACCATCAGGCCGGCAATACCCGGACAGCCTAGGAGGAACACGTGTCCCACCCGATCGACGTTGGATCAGTACTCGGCGGCCGCTACAAGGTCACAGCCACTGTATTGACCTCACACGACCATGATCTGGTGCTGGACGGGGTGGACCAGGTTCTTAACCGTCCGGTCAGCATTCTGGTCGCCGGCCCGGACAACACCGAGCAGGTGGCGCAGAGTGCCCGCGAGGTGGCAACCGGTGAGCGCCCGGGAAACATGCAGGTCCTTGACCTCGGTGTCACCGAGGCCGCCACCTACCTGATCACCAACCACACATCAGCGGCAGACCTGCTGGACCTCGTGGTTGCCTCCAACCCGCCCTATGTTGAACCGTTCTTCACGGACACTTTGGGCAGTGAAATTTTCGGCCAGGCACGTTCAAACGAACCGGAGCCTTACGACGACGAAGAAAACGTCGACGCCGGCTACATCAACTACGCGGATAACCACCCCAGCCAGGTGGACCCTTACCGGGCCGCCCCGCAGGCCGCACGGCCCGTGGTTCCGCCACGTCAGCCGGTCCGTCCGCCGTCGGCCCCGACCGGAGTGTCCGGACGCGGCGCAGGCGCCGGCCAGGGTGCAGCTTCCGCGGCCGCAGGTGCTGCGGCTGGAGTTGCTGCAGGGGCGGCTGGTGCCGCCGGGAGGCAGCAGGCTACGTCACCGCAACCCGTTCAGCGCCCGGAACGGCCGGGATCCGGTCTCAATGACCCATCCGACTCCAGTCATAATAGGGTCGAGGCAGCCGAATCGCCCAAGGTCTCGCTGTGGTCTGAGGACGACTACACCTATGAGGACCAGGAAACCGGCTACGAGGAATCCCCTGACTCTGAGCGGTCCGCCCGGCCCGGCCGGGCAGCGGGCGCTTTCCCCTCCATTGCCCGTAAATCGGCTCCTTCGGAAGCCGTGCCTCCAGCCGGCCCAACCGACGATTTCTACGACGACGACGAACCCGAGCGCGAACCCAAGTCCATGCGCTGGCTGGTGGGAGGCCTGCTTGCGGTATTGCTTATTGCGGGTCTGGTCTTCGCTCTGACAGGTTTGGGCGGCCTGTTCAGGCCAGATCCCGTTGCCAACCCGACGTCTCCTTCGGACGGCGGCAGTGCTCCCGCCACGGCAGCTCCAAGCCCGAATCCGAGCTCTGTTGCCCCCGTAGTGCCGCCGGCAATCGACAGCGTCACGCGGCAGGGCAACTTCGAATTCGCAGGCAACTACGACGTCGACCTGGTCAAGGCGTATGACGGCAACGCTGCCAGCTACTGGTCCGACATGGAGTTTGCCACCGAGGGTTGGGGCGGTCTCGCGGCGGATGGCGTGCCCCTGGTCGTCAAACTGAAGAGTCCTGCCTCTGTCTCTTCCATCACACTGACCCAGCTCGGTGCTTCAGGCGGCAACATCAGCGTCTTCACCAACGACAGGCCTTCGCTGGATGGGGCCAAGCTGGTGGGAACCAACAGCTTTACCTCAACGGACCTCACCATGCCCCTGGCCGAGCCAGTACAGGCGCAGTACGTGATCGTGTCCATCAAGACGCTCCCCAAGCTGGCTGCTCCGAAGACCCGGTACGGCTTCGGTATCCGGTTGGCCGAAATCAAGGTTCAGTAGGTAGAACCCGTCTGGCGGCTGTTTGGCCGCGGCTGTTCTGCGTGGAGCGCTGCTCCTGCAGTAACAGGCGCGGCCCAGCTGTGTGCAGACGGTAATCTGGTAGGGCGTCCTGCCGGGCTGGCTCTGTGCTGGCCGCTCGAGGTTCTCCGTTCGCGCGGCGCCCGGAATATTCACCACCAGGATTCAGTTGTGCCATGTGGCCGGCCCCAAAGCCGGCGCATCGATTAAGGAAGAGGTTCACCGTTCAGTGACCAACGCAGAAAACACCGCGTCCGAAGTACGTGATGTCATCATCGTCGGCTCGGGCCCGGCCGGCTATACGGCGGCTGTCTATACGGCACGAGCCAACCTGAAGCCGCTGTTGCTGGCCGGCTCCGTCACCGCCGGTGGCGAACTGATGAACACTACCGACGTCGAAAACTACCCGGGATTTCCCGAAGGCATCATGGGGCCGGACCTCATGGAGAACTTCGAAAAGCAGGCTGCGCGGTTTGGAACCGAAATCCAGTTCGAGGATGTCACGTCCTTGGAACTGGACGGCGCCGTCAAGACCGTCACCATTGCAACCGGAGAGACGTTCAAGGCACGGGCAATCATCCTCTCCACCGGATCGGCATACCGTGAGCTCGGCCTGCCCAACGAGAAACGCCTCTCCGGGCATGGTGTCAGCTGGTGCGCAACCTGTGATGGTTTCTTTTTCAAGGATCAGGACATCGCCGTCATCGGCGGGGGAGACTCTGCCATGGAGGAAGCGCTCTTCCTCACGAAGTTCGCGAAGTCGGTCACGGTGGTCCACCGCCGGGATTCGCTGAAGGCCTCGAAGATCATGGCAGACCGGGCCCTGGCACACGAGAAGATTTCCTTCATCTGGAACAGCACCGTTGATGACGTGATCGGTGAGAATAAAGTCACCGGACTCAAAATCAGGAACCTCCTGGACGGCACCATTAGCGATCTCCCGGTGACTGGCGTCTTCGTAGCCATCGGAAATGATCCCCGGACGGACCTGGTCAAGGACATCCTGGATATCACCGACGCCGGCACTATCGCCGTCGAAGGCCGCAGCTCCAGGACGAGCGTCGCCGGCGTGTTTGCCGCAGGCGACGTCGTCGATCCGACCTACCGCCAGGCCATTACGGCCTCAGGCTCGGGGTGTGTTGCTGCAATCGATGTGGAACACTACCTCGCAGACCTTCACGCATAAAAGCACTTACCGTCCATTCGAAGAGAGAGACACAAGGTTATGAGCAACGCTAAAGATGTAACAGATGCAAGCTTCGGCACAGACGTACTGTCCGCTGACAAGCCAGTGATTGTGGATTTCTGGGCCGAGTGGTGTGGCCCCTGCCGCAAGCTGGGACCGATCCTGGACGAAATCTCTGTTGAGTACAGCGAGAAGGTGGACGTGGTCAAGGTAAATGTTGACGACAACCCTGCCATCGCCGCCGAGTACGGCATCACCTCCATTCCTGCCGTTTACCTCTTCCAGGACGGCCAGGTGAAGAGCACCGTCATCGGTGCCAAGCCCAAGCAGTTCTTCGAGAAGGAATTCGCAGACGTACTGTCCTAAGTTCGTGCTCGCCCCGAGCCTGCGTCGCGGCTAAGGGGTTCCCGTGGCCACCGCTTCACTGAAGTGGTGGCCACATTGGTTTTCAGACAATATTTTGGTGCTTAGCGAGTCATATTGGTTGATAACTCGAGGTTGTGCTGTGGCAGCTTTGTGGCGCTGGGCCTAGTCCACTAAAAGGACCACGCCATCCTGGGTGTTGCCGCGCCAAAATGCCAGGTCAGCCCACGACACGTGGGCTTCTTCAGGGAACGATTTGTTCCTTCGGGCAGCCAGCCCACCTGCTACTCACGGGGATGTTTCACGTGAAACATGTGCGAGGCACTTCCTGAGCCTGCCGGGCCTCACATGCCGCGCGGGCGTAGGAACTCGGAGGTTGCTCTGGGACGCGACCGTTGCCGGAATCCAAAGGGTGCTCGGGGCACGCCCGCCGTGGGAACTCCGAATCGGCTTTGCGAGACATAAGCTTCAATGGACCGCACCCGGCGGCAGCAGCGCCTGATCCGGTTCTCGCGAGTACTTTCCTTCAGCGGCTTGCGAAAGTGCGACATCGTTCCGGGTACCGGCCAGATCATGCCCCGACGATCACAGAGGAAGTCCCGCGGGGACTTCCTACGACAAAACCAGTAGGGGAATGGCCATACCACTGCGAGCAGGCAACATTGGGACACCTGTGGCCACGCCACCGGACATGACCACCTTCCATCTTTCCCAGCGGCCAGGGACTGACCGCATGATTCCCGTACTCAGGCTTGAAAGAACCGGGAGCCTGAAATGCGCTACCGCAGGGAGGCGGGTTCGCTGTGCTAATGCTTTCACTAGTCATCTTCTGTTTCACGTGAAACATTGAGGACGAGTCCAATGGCGCCGTCCCGCCACATCCCACCATTTCAGCTTCCGCAAGATCTCACCATCTTGCCTCCGCCACAGCTCCCCAACAATGGCACGATCCTGCCTCCCTGCACCTTCTCTCCTTCATCCCCTCCTGCCTCTGCCTATGTCTCTGCCCTTGGCATTGGCTTCGCTTTGGCTTTGGCTTTGGCTTTGCGCAACAAGTCGGCAGCAGCCCTCCAAAAATCAGCTGAGGTCTGCCAGTTTCTGTTGATGTCCAAAGAAACACGCAACTGCCGTCACATGAACCGCGCACACAACCACCTAGAACACATGAGCCGGCGGCGAAGTCCACAACCGATTGGGGTCAGCCACTCATATCTGTTCGGCTCCAGCGGGGGCCTGATCGTGCCTGGCTCAGCGATCATGCGTTCTCGTCCCTGCTCAACAGAGCGCCACCACGGTCGAGCCCTCATTGAGCGAGCAGTGGAACGCAATGCAGTCAGTTGCATCAGTGAAGACCACGAATTCATGACTAGGGAACATTGTGTGTGCAGCTGGCGCACCGTCGGCGGTCGCATTGTCCGAACAACCAAGCCCTACGGCCGGAACACCATCAATCCCATGGAATACCTGGCCCTACATCCTCGCATAAAACGCCCAACTTGCTCAAAGTCCTAGCGCACTCAGCACAAATGACACAGCTACACTGGAACGTTTCCCTTAGAAACCGGCGCTCATTCCAAAAGCCTGTGCACCCTGTAGTCGTCTTCCCGTTGGCCCACGCTGAACCATAGTGCCTCATAGGCTCTTCACCCATCCACATAGTTCCCCAGCCCGGCACAGCGCCATTTGACATCCACTGGCGTGCGTTTTGATAGGCGGAATGAATCTATTCTGTTCTAGGGCCAACCAGATAGCCCCCTGGAAGCATCAGTTCAGCCCGCCCGTTGCCGGCCATAGTCAGTCTGTCGTCGGAAGCCCAACAAACCGGCGGCCCATTGAAGTTGTCTTCCACACGGCTTCGGCTGTCAGGAATGGCCTGAGTGCCCGAACCCTGGACTCCAGGAAGGAACGACTCGCCGGCCCATCGCACGGCACTCAAGCGGGATCACTGCCTCCCAAGCAGAGCGACATAGCCGCCAATCAGTCGAGCCTTGGCTGGGCGTCTGTGTGCCGCCTGACTAACCCCCAGGACCAGTTGATACCCCTGCCAAGTGCACCCGGACTATATGGGGGCGTGCTCCGGGATTCCGCCATGGCGCCCAATACTTAGTTGTCGACTTTCGGTCGGTTCGTGGTCTGATTTCTCGCGCGACAGCTAACGGCCTCATTATGGTGTTCTCCGCCGGAACCGAAAGAGTAGGCATCCTCAGGCGCTGGGAATCGGATCAGATGTTTCACGTGAAACACTCGGGGAGTGGTGCATCCGTCAGACCGGCTGTGGTTCCCATCTTGGACAGAGCCTGGGCCGACCGCATTGGAACATCCTGGCCAACCGGGGATAGCTCGTGGCCAGGGTGATGCCAAGGCATGCCCGTGCGCGCACGCCTTAGTGGCAGTGCTATCGCTCAACGGTGACAGATGTTTCACGTGAAACATCGTAAAACCACGCCGCTTGGCAGCTCTATATTCAGACCCTCCGAAAGCACCGATAATCGCCAACGAAGACGGCATCGGGCATGCACCAACTACGCTCCAACTAGGACATCGACAACTAGGACATCGACAACTATGACCTCTACGCCGCGGAATCGTCGACGGCAAATGCGGGCTATTACCACTTCCGGATTTAGCCTGACTCTACCTCCCAAAGCGTCACTACTCATCAGTGACAGATGCATGGTGCTTCCGACAGTAGCCAGTCCACCGCTAGGGTGCTCTGGCCCAGTGCTGGGCAGACGGAGGCCGACCACAGAGGAGCCCCCAGTAGGTTCCCTTACTCCAGCCTCATTCGACAGGCCCGAGTCGCGGGTAGGCGGCCTATCACGCTGGCATTGGGACGAATGCAGTTCCGTGAATCTACACTTACGCGCAACATGATCCCATCGTCGTTCGCCTTGGATGGGGATTCAGCGAGCTGATTTTGGACCACTATCCACAAGTTATCCCCATACGTTATCCACAGTCATATCCACAGCCAGGTTCCCAAGGAGTAGGGCCCACGTATCCCTGCGTACCACGGCACGATACTGAGGGAGGCGAGTGGTTCTTGGCCCCATCCAGCCTGGCCACGGCGCGAGGCCATCGTGGTGGCGAAGACTGGCGGAGTGGAGATACCGGAGTCGCAGCTTTCAAGCGGGAAATCAACTATTTTTGGCGATCTAAGACCCATTTGGCAGCGCGCCAGGACCCCAGACGGTCAGCGCGACATCCTGCGCTCACTGTTTCACGTGAAACATTAGCCTGCTGTCATGGGCGAGGCTCATCGACGGTCGGAAGGGCAAGTGCGGAGCTTGAGTGTGGCCCTCCAGTGACCACGCCAACCCGGCTGTGAGATGCCTCTCCATCCACAAGGTTATCCACAGGGATATCCACTGCCCGCGTCGAGCCTCTGTGGGTAATGTGCGTTCACTCTGGGACGCACACTCTGAGGCCAAACGTGAGGCTGTGACCGCCAACCCGGCTGGCAATGATGTGCATCTCGGCCGGCACGGGCATCATCTTCGATGTATCCATGCGCCAGCTTTCCCAGGTGATCAGCGGAAGTCCGATCCGCCCCAATTCAGCAAATGGTTACTACGTTCGTTCGGTGAGGGAGTGGCTTCTTGGTCTTTCATGTCTTCTACGAACTGACCGAAATCATCCGGGACGAAACTGCATTCATCCACCCTGCGTAGAAAGCCTCCGTGAAGTGGCCGGCCGTGTATCGAGCCACAACCACAGCATGGCCGAGGTGGGGCCTGGCTCATTCTGCTGACGCAAACCCAGCACTAATAGATCTCCGCCTATTACGTGTTTAGCCTGACAGCGTCGCGCCTAAACGGCCAAGGTCGAATCCCCGGAAGAAGAGACCCTGCTTTTCTCCACGACAAGCGGCTCTGAGGCTTGCGGTTTGGGTGGGCTGGACGGCTTAGCCCGCCGTGCGTGCACCAGGCCGGAGGATCGATTGCAGGGACCACAAGTCAACGGGTAGATCACCCATGCGGGTAGGCAGGATCGCTGCCAACTCAGTAAGATGCTGGTGAAGCCTGCCACGCTCATCTCCCACTGTCCTTCGGCTTGTGACTTCACCTGCTGTTGACATTCCCCCTCTGACATCTGCGGCGTGCGTGGGTTGCCGCACGCCGGTATGTTCTTTGCCCGACTGGCGGCAGTTCCTACGGAGGTAGAGCGGTCGCTAAGCTGCTAGAAAGTTCCAGTGCGTTGATCCTGGCTGTTCCTAGCGGCCGCAGTGGCCCTATCCCGCGGCACCGGTCAGCTCCCGGAGTCGCTGTGCCGTCCCGGGGGAGACAAGCGCATGCTCAGCACTGAGCGATAGAGCCTCCGGCCGTCCCATGTGGTTATCCACGCACAGACACTCAATCAGCCGATTCAAATCAGCTCCATGCACTGCCACTGGCCACGCAGTATGCAAAGGGTATCGACAAGAACATCCTCCGGGCGGCAGGTGGAACTGCACGCTCAAGGCCTCCTGGGGCCGCTCAAGCCGCTCTACGGCCTCAGAGCTACTCCACACGCCGTTCCAAGATGACAGTCCCGTAGATGCGGGACGTACGCCATAAGCGACGCAGCCCCCGGTAGCTGGGGAGGGAGTTGTCATGCCCTATGCCTGCAGGTGCGCCTTCCAACCACGTCGGCATATCTGGGGCCGCCGCTATCCAAGCTATAGCGTTCTCCTTGGCCATCTGTGAATCCACCGGTTTTACCATCCAAGCGCCCACAAATCTCTGTATCCGAAGAACTAGGCGCCGGATCTCGCAGGCACAGCATGCCAGGCTTTTTGGGCCCAGGGGAGGGGAACTGGCTGATTGGATCCAGAACTTTTGTCCGCACCAGAACAACTGGCTCGTTGCATTCCGCGGCCTGCGTCCCACGTGAAACATGCTCCTTCGCAGGTCCTAATTCGGGTGAGTTTGGGAAACCCTAGCTGGCGGGGCCCTGGATACCAGGCCGGAAGTAGGTATCAGCGCATATGCGGCAGGGTTTCCTGAACCACAAGCCGCCCTATGTTGCCTCGCCGAGTCGGCCCACCCATGTTTCACGTGAAACGTGTGGTGCTCGACGGGGCGGAATCATGTGCCCAAGCAAGCCGTAAAAGCGCTGTGAAGTTTGACTAGGACTGTGGGAAGTACACGTCAGTGAGCCCAAATCTCATGTGAGTGCAAAAGTTGCCATTCGAGGGCTGCAAAGCGAAGCGTCAGGAGAAGGGGTCAGTGACAACAAGTCTGCACAGAAACAGTTATGGCCCAGCCACAACCCACGAAACCGTGCCTGTCGTTGATGCAAACATTGGTTCCCAATCATTACAAAGCGTAGATCACGCAAAGCCCCCGGTTCCCTCTGGGCAGGTTTCGCTGCGCATTGGTTGCACCCACAACCTGCGGATTCAGCGGGTCTCGATGGCCCAAACGGCCCGCAACTGGTCCCATCTTCATCGAGCCCACCACCAGTTATTTCTCGTACAGCGCGTTGAAACGCTAAACGTTACTTCTCTTACAGTGCCTTGAAGGGCTAAACGGGGGATCGTCGTAGGCGAAGAGCCAAAAAAGGAGGGCCTGTTTCACGTGAAACAGGCCCTCCTACGCTTTAGAACTAATTATCTGATCCCGGCGCCAACACTTCCATGATTCGGTTGAGATCCTCAACGCTAGCGAACTCAATACTGACGCGGCCTTTTCGAACACCGAGCGAGATCTTTACGTTGGTATCCAAGCGATCGGAGAGGGAGGAGGCCAGGTAATCGAGCCGCTCATGCCGGGCCCCGGGCCGCGGAATGTTGTTTTTGGCTGGCTTTGTCGGATCCTGGTAGAGCGTCACTGCTTCTTCCGTGGCGCGAACAGACATTCCTTCGGCCACGATTTTCTGTGCAAGGCGTTCCATGGCGGCGGCATCCGGCAAAGCGAGCAGCGCACGGGCATGACCGGCCGAAAGTACACTGGCGGCCACGCGCCGCTGAACCAGCGGGGGAAGCTTCAGCAGACGGAGAGTATTTGAGACCTGGGGACGGGAACGGCCAATACGATCGGCCAGCTGTTCGTGCGTCGTCCCGAAATCTTCAAGCAGCTGCTGGTAGGCGGCTGCCTCTTCCAAGGGATTCAGCTGGCTGCGGTGCAGGTTCTCGAGAAGTGCATCCCGCAGCAGGTCATCATCCGTAGTGTCACGCACGATGGCAGGGATGGTTTCCATGCCGGCGGCCTGAACTGCCCTCCAGCGGCGCTCACCCATAACCAGCTCATATGGTTCTCCACCCTTTTCGGTTGAAGTACGAACCACAATTGGCTGGAGGACGCCAATTTCACGAACGGAGTGAATGAGCTCAGCCATGTCGTCTTCGTCGAAGACAGAACGGGGCTGCTTACGGTTCGGGTGAATGTCCGACACCGGGATCTCAGCAAAACGCACCCCGGGAACTTCCACGAGGTCCACGCCGTTATCTACTACTTCTACAGCCGCGTCATCCGGAGCCGACACCCCGGCGGGCTCGTCAACTGCACCCGAGTCCTCCGCCGGTGCAGGGGTGTTCGCCATGCCAGCGGTTGGTGGTTCTGCAGCAGCAGACGCCTTGGCAGGCGCCCCTGTCGCCGTCTTGGCAGAAGTCTTTGCCGACCCTGCAGTCGACGTCTTGGCGGGCGTCTTTGACGCCGAAGCCTTGTCAGCTGACTTCACAGAGGCTGAAGTGGGTAGATCATCGCCCGAAGTTGCCGCGCCGTGGTCTGCGGCGTCATCCGGAAAGACTTTTTTGCGTCCCTCAGGAAAGAAGAGATCCACGGGGCGCGAGGCAGCGGCACCGTTGCCCGATGCGCTCCCGGCGGCGGAACTTGGAATGAGTGCGCCAAGACCGCGGCCTAAGCCACGTCGCTTCTCGCTCATGGATAAATCCCTCCGATGGAAGAGCCGGCCCCAGCCTGACTCCGGTTGTTGCAGTTCTTGAAGATTTTAGCGCTCTGCGATTTCAGCAGCGGCTTCCAGGTAGGACAGCGCCCCACTGGAGGAAGGATCGTAAGTCATCACAGTCTGCTGGTAGCTCGGCGCTTCCGAAATCCGCACCGAGCGGGGAACCACCGCCCCAAGAACCTGATCCGGGAAATGTTGGCGTACCTCGGCAGCCACCTGGGCGGCGAGGTTGGTCCGGCCGTCATACATCGTGAGGAGAATGGTTGAAACAACCAGATCCGCGTTCAAGTGCTTCTGGATCATCTCGATATTCTTCAGAAGCTGGCTCAGGCCTTCCAATGCGTAGTACTCGCACTGAATGGGAATGAGCACCTCACCGGCAGCGCAGAAGGCGTTGACCGTGAGCAGGCCAAGGCTTGGCGGGCAATCGATGAAGATGTAGTCCAGACGTTCTTCACCGTTTTTCGCCCGGGTCTTGGCGTAGACATCGATCGCCCTGCGGAGCCGCTGCTCGCGGGCAACCAAAGACACAAGTTCAATCTCGGCGCCTGCCAGGTGAATGGTCGCGGGAGCACAGATCAGATTGCTGATGTCCGGGCACGGAGCCACGACGTCTGCGAGGGGAAAATCGTTGATCAGGACGTCATAGATGCTGTCTACATCGGCGTGGTGCTCCACGCCCAAAGCAGTGGAGGCATTTCCCTGGGGATCAATATCGATGACCAGGACGTTGAGGCCCGCGGCAGCAAGCGCGGCGGCGATGTTCACCGTGGTGGTGGTCTTACCCACTCCGCCTTTTTGGTTGGAGACCGTAAAGATGCGCGTTTTCTCAGGCTTGGGCAGTTCGCGGCCGAGCAACCGTTCACGGCGTTTGGTCTCGTGCGCGAGCTCCCGGGCAATGGGGCTGGAGTCGTCCATCGTGTCAATGACATTGGTTTTTCCACCAGCCGTTGTTTCACGTGAAACTGCAGCAAAGGCGGCCACATCTGCAACCACTTTGGGGTGCGTTTCAGTTCGGACCGGTGCAGAACCCAAGCCAGCAACTGATCGTGCTGACCCCAAAGACACAAACGGGGGGATCCGTTGTGTGGAGGCTTCGCTACTGGTCACTGGGACACACTCACTCTCGTTCAGCTTTTTGCTGCCGTTGTCTAGCCTAACCGCTTCGCCCTGCAGACCAAGGTTACCGGGCCCGGACTAGGCAATCTTTCCGGACTTGTTTACGACGATGCGCACCACCGTAGTGGGTTCCTCCAACAGATGTTCACCGACAGTCACCACCGAGGTATGAATGCCCCCAAGCTTACGGATGACCTTCGCGGCTTTCTCGATTTCCTCGCCGGCACTGCGGCCCTTAATCGCCACCACTTCGCCTTTGCCGGCGAGCAGAGGGATAGTCAGTCCCGCCAAATTGCTGAGCGCAGAAACCGCGCGGGCAGTCACAACATCAGCTTTGACGTGTCCCACTGCGAGCTCCGCCCGGCTCCGCATCACCGTCACGTTGGTCAGCCCCAGGTCATCCACCACTTCCTGGAGCCAAATGACCCTGCGCTCCAGCGGCTCAATCAGTGTCAGCTCCAGGTCGGGCCGGGCAATAGCCAGGCAGAGTCCGGGGAGTCCCGCCCCGCTTCCGACGTCGGCGACGTGGCTGCCATGCGCGATCTCACTTTCGATGACCGCACAGTTGAGAACGTGGCGGCTCCAGAGCCGGGGGATTTCCCGGGGACCGATGAGGCCACGTTCGGTGCCGGACGTGGCAAGGTGCTCGACGTAGCGCTTGGCGAGATCCAGCCGGTCCCCGAAGATCTTCTCAGCCGCGAGCAGTTCAGCTGCCGTGATTTCAACCATGATTTAGCGGATCAGCAATTCTCTAGTCTGCGGATACAACGATGTGGCGGCCGGCGCCTTCGCCCTCGGACTCGCTCACCAGACCGAGGTCTGCGACGGCGTCGTGCACGATTTTGCGTTCGTAGGCACTCATCGGCTCGAGGGCAACGGCCTTGCCCGTCTCCTTGACCGATGCGGCCGCATCCTCGGCGATTTTCTGGAGGTGGCCCGCGCGCTGCTGGCGGTAGCCGTTGATGTCCAGCACCAGGCGTGAACGGTTCTCGGTGGCCGACAGGACAGAGAGCCTGGTCAGCTCCTGCAGTGCCTCCAGGACTTCACCGTCTTCGCCCACGAGGCTGTCCAGGCTATCGGACTCCTCCTCGGCGACGATCGAGATATAGGTCCGGCCGTTCCTGACTTCGATATCAATGTCGCCATCGATGTCGGCGATGTCCAGGAGTTCCTCAAGGTAATCGGCAGCAACGTCGCCTTCCTCCTCAAGCCGGCTCGCGGCCGAGCCCTTCAGGGAACCTGCATCAGTCACGGACTCGTCGTGATCTTCGGTGACCTCGTCGGAAAGGGCGTGTTCGGTGCTCTCGGCTGACATTACTTCTTCTTCCTGTTCTTACGTTGTGGCTGGACGCGCTGTCCCTTTTGCTCGATAAGCGCAGCTGCGGCGGCTGCCTCCGCTTCGGCGTCGGCCTTCTTCCCGCCGAGGATGGGAAGGGCCGGCAGGCCCTTGGCAGCACGGCGCTCGGCCAGTGCCTTCGCGGCGGGGGATCCCGGCGTCGGCATGCGGCGGATGACGAAGAATTGCTGTGCCATGGTCCAGAGGTTGGTGGTGGTCCAGTAGATCAGCACACCGATGGGGAAGTTGATGCCACCCACACCGAACACGATGGGCAGGATGTAGAGCATCATTTTCTGCTGGCGCATGAACGGGCTGGCCATGGCCTCTTCAGACATGTTCTTGGCCATGATCTGCTTCTGGGTGATGAACTGCGAGGCCGTCATGGCCAGGATCATCAGGATCGACAGGACATACACAGCGAATGCGTTGCCCTCAGGATTGTGCAGCAGGGTGGCCGACAGCGGTGCCCCGAAGATGGTGGAATCATCGAACTGAACAACCTGATCGTGGCTCATGGCCCCGATCCCAAGGCCCTTGTCCCGGGCGGTGCTGATGCCGGACAGGACCTGGAACAGCGCGAAGAAGAACGGCATCTGGATCAGCATGGGCAAACAGGCGGAGAACGGGTTGGTCCCGTGCTTCTTGTACATCGCCATCTGCTCCTGCGCCATGGCCTGGCGGGAAAGCTGATCGGTCTTGCCTTTGTACTTGTCCTGAAGTTTCTTCAGGTCCGGCTGCAGCAGCTGCATGCCGCGCTGCGCCTTGATCTGCTTGACGAATACCGGGATCAGAGCGGCCCGGATCACCAGCACCAGGCCGATGATGGAGAGCGTCCACGTCCAGCCGGAGGCTTCCGGCATGCCAATGGAGCTCAGGCCCTCATGAAAACCCACCATGATGATGGACACAAGCCACTTGAACGGAAACATGATTGTTTCAAAGAAGTCCATACGATATCCCTATTCGTCAGGCCGCAAAGCGGCCTTCTTCATCAGTCTGAGCAGCCAGGTACTTGTCCGGGTTGTTCAGCACAACAATTGTGGGGGTCCGGTGTTCGGGCCAGTGGCGGTGGCCGGCGGGGACATGGTCCACACCACCGGCATTCCAGGGATGGCAGCGCACGAGGCGCCGGACTGCCAGCCAGCTGCCCTTCATTGCACCGTGGACGGTGATGGCCTCAAGCGCGTACGCCGAGCAGGAAGGGAAGAACCGGCATACCTGGCCGTACAAGGGGGAAATCACCTTGCGATAGGCCATCAGCAGCAGAATAAGAACGTTTTTGGGCAGGTTCCAGAGGAAGGTGCCCATGGCGGCAGCAACAGGTAGCAGGTAGTGGACGACGGCGGCAGTCACCTTACGCACGCTGTGTCCCCTCCTGTGTTGTACCGGTAGAACCGTCTACAGCAGCCTTTGGAAGGCGGCTGCCCAACCGGTTCATGGTTGATTCCAATGCGGCGTTATAGTCCGCCAGCAGTTGGTCCCAGCTGGCGGCAGCGGACGCAGGCAGCGCCCGGACCACTATGGTGAACCCGGTACCGTACTCGCGAAGCGAGGCAGCACCGGCTTCTCTCAGTCTCCTCTTAACGAGGTTTCTGACAACAGCGTTCCCGACACCTTTGGAAACTATGAACCCGATCCGGCTGGGTTCGTCGGCAGCGATGGCTGCCGCATATAACACTACGTTCCGGCGTCCATTACGGACACCGGAACGCACAGTTGTTGAAAATTCGGTTGCAGTTCTCAAACGGTTACGGGTGGCCAGCACCTTAAACTCGCAAAGAAATGATTACCGACGAGTCAGAATCTAGGCCGACAGTTCGGTGCGGCCCTTGCCACGACGGGCTGCCAGGATGGCACGGCCGGCACGGGTACGCATACGAAGGCGGAAGCCGTGCTTCTTGGCTCGACGGCGGTTATTCGGCTGAAAAGTCCGCTTGCTCACGTTAGTTACTCCAGTGGATCAAAGGTGCGCCCACCCGATCAGTAAAAGGGGAAGAACTGGCCGACGCTAAGTTTTGTATATGCAACGCTTCCCCCGACTGCTCCAACGCGGTGCGCAGAGAGATTCAGATGGGGCCAAAAAGCGTACACAAAGGACTTCACAACGTTAGGGCAAAACGCCGGCCATAGTCAAACCGGGATGCCCTCCCTGCCCTGCCCCGGCTGTGGTTAACCCGGCCTCGCAGCCTGTGGATGAAGTGGCTCACAAGGCCTGTTTTCGAACCACACCGGTGTAATTATCCACAAGCTACTTCCCAGCTATCTTCTGGCCTTTTGATCCCCTAGAGTGGCTCAGTAGCCGATTATCCACGGACTGTGCATAACCCTGTGGATGAAGCTGGACCAGCATCCTGGTTCCGGACTTGGGGCTGCACGTAATGCAGGCACGCAAGTTTTGAGGAACTGATTGATGACAGTAGACGAAGCCAACCACGCCAATACTGTCGGAAGTTCCTGGCGGCGCGTGGTGAACCTTCTCGAGCAGGATGACCGCGTTTCACCGCGGCAGAGGGGCTTCGTCATCCTGGCCCAGGCCCAGGGCCTGATCGGTTCCACACTCCTCGTCGCAGTCCCCAATGAACTGACACGTGAAGTGCTGCAGACCCAGGTCAAGGATGCCCTGGATGATGCCCTCCACAACGTTTTCTCCGAAGACATCCGCTGCGCCATCGATGTAGACACCGATCTGGTTCCCATCCACCAGGAGCCGGAACCTGTCGTCGTCCCTGCCTATTCGCCGGACCAGCTGATCGAACAGAAACCGCAGCCCATGCTGCCGAGCACGTCCCACGAATTCGGCCGGCTGAACCCGAAGTACGTTTTTGATACCTTCGTGATCGGCTCGTCCAACCGTTTCGCCCATGCTGCCGCCGTGGCCGTCGCCGAAGCACCCGCCAAGGCCTACAACCCGTTGTTCATCTACGGCGACTCCGGACTCGGCAAGACCCACCTCCTGCACGCCATCGGCCACTATGCCCGCCGGCTCTACAGCGGAATTCGCGTCCGCTACGTGAATTCCGAGGAGTTCACCAACGACTTCATCAACTCCATCCGCGATGACGAAGGTGCCAGTTTCAAGACCACGTACCGCAACGTGGACGTGCTGCTGATCGATGACATCCAGTTCCTGGCCGGCAAGGACCGGACGCTGGAAGAGTTCTTCCACACGTTCAACTCGCTGCACAACAACAACAAGCAGGTGGTCATCACCTCGGACCTGCCGCCCAAGCAGCTCGCAGGATTCGAAGACCGGATGAAATCGCGCTTCGAGTGGGGCCTCCTCACTGACATCCAGCCGCCGGAACTTGAAACGCGTATCGCCATCCTCCGCAAGAAGGCCCTCAGTGAAGGCTTGTCCGCACCCGACGATGCCCTCGAATACATCGCTTCCAAGATCTCCAGCAACATCCGGGAGCTTGAAGGTGCGCTGATCCGCGTGACGGCGTTCGCAAGCCTGAACCGCCAGCCCGTGGATGTGGCTCTGGCCGAGATGGTACTCAAGGACCTCATCACCGACGACGGCGCCCAGGAGATCACCTCCAGCCAGATCCTCACGCAGACGGCTGACTACTTCAAGCTCAGCATGGAGGAACTCTGCAGCAAGTCCCGTACCAGGACACTGGTGACGGCCCGCCAGATTGCCATGTACCTCTGCCGTGAACTGACGGACATGTCTCTTCCCAAGATCGGCCAGGAACTTGGCGGCCGGGACCACACCACGGTGATCCATGCTGACCGCAAGATCCGTGAGCTGATGGCCGAGCGGCGTGTGATCTACAACCAGGTCACGGAACTGACCAACAGGATCAAACAGCAGCAGCGCGACTCCTGAGCCCGCACTCCCTTACCTTATTAACAGGTGCATGTGGATAAGCCTGTGGATAGTTAAGGGGACAACAGCGCTTAATGGGCTTAAAACCCTTAAGCCACCTGTGGATTGGCCTGGGACCGAAAAATGTTATCCCCATCCACAGCCTGTTTAAAACTGCGCTCACCCACAGTCCATGAACAGGGCTTAACCGCCGGATCCTGCGGCCGGATCGAGTTATCCACAGTTTCCACAGCAGTTATTAACACTACTAATCCCAAGAAATTGATTTCCCTCAAACAACAATCTCGATCCACACCCAAAACGGGCCAGGGTCCGAAGAGCGGCCAAGGGCCTGCGGACCGCAGGGGCGCCGGCCGGGGATGGGTTAATCACTGATGTTCCGGCTAAGCTGTCAGCAGCGCTCCCATCCTTGGGTTTCTCTGTGGTTCGGTCAGCGGATCACCATGCAGGTCCGGTGGTTGGGCGCCACTCATTTGGACTCCCTAACGGAGTTCCCGGTTTCGATATGGCAGCAGCAATGAAAGGCGGCACCCTTCCGTGAAGTTCAGAGTCGAACGGGATGTCCTGGCAGAAGCCGTCACCTGGACAGCCCGGTCGCTATCTCCGCGGCCGCCGGTTCCCGTGCTCTCCGGTCTGCTTTTGAAGGCTGAAGGCGGCACGGTCAGCCTCTCGAGTTTTGACTACGAGACCTCGGCGCGGCTGGAAATCGCTGCAGACATCACCACCGAAGGAACCATCCTCGTCTCCGGCCGGCTTCTCGCGGACATCTGCCGCAGCCTCCCGTCCGCCCCTGTCGAGGTGGAAACGG
>NZ_QAIQ01000480.1:7017-9792 GCF_003061105.1 Arthrobacter sp. HMWF013 | reverse complement strand
GGCATTAAGGGCTCTCTGCAGAACGGATGATTGACTTGATTTTAGCCTGAATCCGGGGTGCGGTTTGGTGCGGCGTGAAGAGTCGACTATGCTTGATGGTCGAGCCCGTTGGTCCGTACACCCCCCAAGTCCGGACCGGCGGGCTCTTTAGTGCCCCGGCACTTTGCGGAGCGCCGAGCTGCGGGAATACCCGCATTCCAGGCGGATTCACGCGGCTCCTCCAGCCCGGCGGCAGTGAGAGGAAAGACCCAAACCATGACTGCAACCCTTGTTGCCAAAGACCTTTCCGGTGGCCACGACCACCGCACCCTCTTCTCGAAGCTGTCCCTCACCGTGGCGCCGGGCGACGTGGTGGGCGTGGTGGGTGCCAACGGAGCCGGCAAGTCCACGCTGCTGCGGTTGCTGGCCGGTGTGGACGAACCACAGGGCGGCACCGTGAGCCTTGCGCCTTCGGACGCCTTCGTGGGATGGCTGCCCCAGGAACACGAACGCGTGGCGGGGGAGACGGTGGCCGGCTACATCGCACGCCGGACCGGCTGCGCCCACGCCACCGCCGAGATGGAGTCCACCGCCGAGGCGCTGGGCTCGGGCGCTCCCGGCGCCGACGACGCCTACTCCCTGGCCTTTGACCGCTGGATGGCTTCCGGGGCCGCCGACCTCGATGAACGCATTCCGGCGGTCCTTGCCGATCTCGGACTGGAGACCGGTGCCGATGCCCCTATGACAGGGCTGTCCGGCGGCCAGGCTGCCCGGGTGGCCCTGGCTGCACTGCTGCTCAGCCGCTTCGACATCGTCCTGCTGGACGAGCCCACCAACGATCTTGACCTCGCCGGCCTGGCCAAACTGGAAGCCTTTGTCCAGGGCCTGCGCGGTGGTGTTGTCCTGGTGTCCCATGACCGTGAGTTCCTGGCCCGCTGCGTGACCACCATCGTGGAGCTGGACCTCGCCCAGAATTCCGTGGCCGTGTACGACGGCGGCTACGAGGCATTCCTTGAAGAGCGCGCCGTTGCGCGCCGGCACGCCCGCGAAAAGTTCGAGGAGTTCGCCTCCACCAAGGCTGACCTCGTCTCCCGGGCGCGCACCCAGCGCGAATGGAGCTCACAGGGCGTACGGAACGCCATGAAAAAGAGCCCGGACAACGACAAGATCCGCCGGGCCGCCAGCACCGAATCCTCAGAGAAGCAGGCGCAGAAGGTCCGGCAGATGGAATCCAGGATCGCCCGGCTGGACGTCGTGGAGGAACCGCGGAAGGAATGGCAGCTGCAGTTCACCATCGGCCAGGCTCCGCGGTCCAGCGCCGTCGTGGCAACGCTGCGTGACGCCGTCGTGAAGCAGGGAAACTTCACGCTTGGCCCGGTCAACCTTCAGCTCAACGCGGGGGAGCGGATCGGCATCACCGGCCCCAACGGGGCGGGAAAATCGACATTGCTCCGCCTGCTGCTGGGCGTCCAGGAGCCTGACTCCGGAAATGCGGCCATGGGCGCCTCCGTGGCCATTGGCGAAATCGACCAGGCCCGCGGCCTGCTGGCCGGGCACCTCAGCCTGGGTGACGCCGTTGAAGCCGTCCTCACTGACCTGACGCCCGCAGAGGTCCGAACCCTGCTGGCCAAGTTCGGCCTGAAGGCTGACCACACTGCGCGTCCGGTCGATTCGCTCTCGCCCGGGGAGCGCACCCGGGCAGCGTTGGCACTGCTGCAGGCACGCGGGGTCAACCTGCTGGTCCTGGACGAGCCCACCAACCACCTTGACCTGCCCGCCATTGAGCAGCTGGAAGAGGCCCTGGGAAGTTATGACGGCGCTTTGCTGTTAGTAACCCATGACCGGAGACTGCTCGAAAACGTCGAGCTCGATGTCCGCTGGAATGTTGAAAACGGGATGGTAACTGAATTGATGACCGCAACGGAGCAGCCGCGATGAGCATGGATGGCGTCGCCTGGCACTCCCTGTACAACATTTCCCGGGCCAAGAACGGCTCCAAGCCCTTCTCCAAGGCCACCCTGAAACGGGTCCTGGGCTTCGCCCGGCCGCACCGGACAAAACTGATCGCATTCGTGACGCTGTCCGTCGTGATGGCGTTCCTGGCCGTGGCAACGCCCGTCCTGGCCGGCCAGGTGGTGGACGCCATCGTTGCCAAGGCCGGCGCAGACCAGGTGATCCGGCTGGCATTGCTGATCGCGGTGGTCGCCGTGGCCGAAGCCGGCGTGGGGCTGGTCAGCCGGTGGCTGTCCTCCAACATCGGCGAAGGCGTCATTGTGGACCTCCGCACGAGGGTCTTTGACCATGTGCAGAAAATGCCCATCGCGTTCTTTACCCGGACCCGCACCGGTGCCCTCGTCAGCCGCCTCAACAACGACGTCATCGGCGCCCAATCCGCCTTTGCCGGCACCTTGTCCGGTGTGGTCAGCAACGTGGTGGCCCTGGTTCTGACGCTGATCGTGATGCTGGGAACCTCCTGGCAGGTCACCGTGCTGGCCATGATCCTGCTCCCGATCTTCCTGATCCCCGCCCGCCGGATGGGGTCCCGCCTCGCGGACCTCCGGCGCGAGGCGGCCGAGCACAACGCAGCCATGGGCACCCAGATGACCGAGCGCTTCTCCGCGCCGGGCGCCACCCTGGTCAAGCTGTTCGGCAGGCCGGACGAGGAATCCCGGGAATTCGCGGTCCGGGCCGGCCGCGTCCGCGACATCGGCGTCCGCACGGCCATGCTGCAGTTCACGTTTGTCACCGCACTCACCCTCGTCTCCGCCCTCGCACTGGCGCTGGTCTACGGCCTGG
>NZ_QAIQ01000480.1:0-6985 GCF_003061105.1 Arthrobacter sp. HMWF013 | reverse complement strand
GTGCTGGCCCTCCTGCTCACCCGCCTCTACGCCCCGCTGACGGCCCTGTCCAACGCACGCGTGGAGATCATGAGTGCCCTGGTCAGCTTCGAGCGGGTCTTTGAAATCCTCGACCTCAAACCTTTGATCCAGCAGAAGCCCGATGCAGAAGCCGTGCCGCGCGGCCCGGTATCTGTGGAATTCGACAACGTCCGCTTCGCCTATCCGTCCGCGGACAAGGTCTCACTCGCTTCGCTGGAGGAAGTCTCCACGCTGGACACCCGGGGCGGCGAGGAAGTGCTGCACGGCATCAGCTTCCGGGTTGAACCGGGGCAGACGGTGGCACTGGTGGGGTCATCCGGCGCCGGCAAATCCACCATTGCCCAGCTCCTGTCACGCCTGTACGACGTCGACTCCGGGGCAGTGCGGCTCGGCGGGGTCCTGCCTAAATCGGGGATGGACGTCCGGGATGTCACCTTCGATTCGCTGCGGGACACCCTGGGCATGGTCACCCAGGACGGCCACCTCTTCCACGAGTCGATCGCCTCCAACCTCCGGCTCGCCCGGCCGGATGCCACCGAGGACGACATGTGGGACGCCATCCGCCAAGCCCGCCTGGAAACCATGATCCGGTCCCTGCCTGACGGCCTGGACACCGTGGTGGGGGAGCGCGGCTACCGGCTCTCCGGCGGTGAACGCCAACGGCTCACCATCGCCCGGCTGCTGATCTCCCAGCCCCGCGTGGTGATCCTGGATGAGGCAACGGCCGCACTCGATTCCACGAACGAAGCCGCCGTCCAGGCAGCCCTCGGCGCCGCGCTCGAGGGGCGCACCGCCGTCGTGATTGCCCACCGGCTGTCCACCATCCGCGCCGCCGACGTCATCCTGGTGGTGGAGGACGGGCAGATCGTGGAGCGCGGCTCGCACACCGAACTGCTCGCAGCTGAGGGCCGCTACGCCGAGCTGTACCGCACCCAGTTCGCTGAGGCCACGGCCGTGGCTGAGGAAGCGGTCCCGGAGTACTGACGCCGGCTCAGCGTCGGCTGGCAGCGAGCTCCGGCAGGATGTGATCCGTCAGGAGCGGCGCCAGGTCCGCGGGAGGCGCCGCATTCCTGGCCAGTGCGGCCAGGTCCAGCCAGCGGATCTCCTCGATTTCGGCGGAGGGATGCGCCGTCCAGGTCCCCGGAGCCCTGAACACCGTTGCCTCGATGTCCGTGGCGGCCTCGTTGGCGGCGGCGGCGATCCAGACGCCCATCAGCTCCAGCTCCGCCGGCTGCAGCACGATCCCCACTTCTTCGCTGAGTTCGCGGGTTGCGGCCTCCACGGCCGATTCGCCGGCCTCCGGCTTGCCTCCTGGGTGCATGAACATCCCGGTGCCGCGCTTGCGGACGGTCAGGAGGCGCCCGGCGTCATCAAAGACACAGACGGCGGAGACAACAATGCGGGCTTTCACGGTTCAGAGCCTAGCCGTCCGCCCGGCAACCTGTGCAGCCGCGAGGTGAGCAGCAGGTTTTTGCGCGGTCCGCTGACATCCCAGGTGTAGGCGAACCGGTCCGGGCCCTCGAAGGTGTAGCTCACGCGGTAAGTGTCCGGATCGCACCAGTGGTCGTCGTGGCTGGCCGCCGGAGCGAAGCTCATCCGGTGGAAAGGGCGGCCGTCGGCGAAGAACACGTCCAGGGCACTTGTGTCGGCAGAAGGCCTGAGGAGGTATTCCCGGAAGGCGGGACCGGTGAAGGTGGGCCAGCGCACGGTGCCTTCCTCGCGGAAGGCCAGGCCGCCGTCGTCCGTGGGGGAAAAATGCACGACGCCGGAAAAGGTTCCATGGGTGCCTGTTGCCCGGTCCAGCAACTGCCGCTCCACAGCCCAGGTCCCAGGCCGCCCGGTACCCATGGCGGGACCCAGCAGGTACGCGCGGAGGTCAAACTCCTGGACGGACAAGTTCAAGTGCCCTCGATTGGAATCGAACCAACGACACCGGCTTTAGGAGAGCCGTGCTCTATCCACTGAGCTACGAGGGCGTGTTTCCGGACGATCCGGCAGGGCCGGTCCGTCCGGACACGGATACCAGCATACAAGGTGTGCGCCCGTACTACGCTCTTGGCATGAGATCAGCCCCGTCCGCTGCGCCCGCGGTGGCGTTTATTCCCGATACCACCTCCACCCGGCAGTACATCGGCGCGTGGTCCGTCCTGAGCGTGCTGCAGTACTTCGCCGCGGAGGCGGCGGTCATTGCGGCCTGGGCCGGCCCGCGTCCCTACGACCTGCGGACCGGCTATATCAGTGACCTGGGAGCCATCTACTGCGGGATCTACGATGGCCGGGAGGTGTGCTCGCCCCTGAACTGGCTGATGAACGCCTCGTTTGTGGTCCAGGGGCTCGGAATGCTCCTCGGAGGGCTGCTGCTGAGCACCGGCCTGTTGTGCGTGGCAGCCAAAGCCGGAGCACCGGTCCGGCCTGCCCGCAGGAAGCCGTGGCTCGCCGCCGGAGCGGTGCGCGTCCTGATCGGGACCGCCGGGGCGGGAACTGTGCTGGTGGGCCTCGTGCCCGAAGACGTGGGCTCGGGCTGGCACTTCGTGGGCGCCGTGATGTACTTCGTGGCCGGTGCGCTGGCCCTGCTGGTCCTGGGCCTGCTTTGGCTGCACAAAACCCCGCTGGCCTGGTTCATCCTGGCCTGCGGGGTGGTGTCGTCTGCAGCGCTGGTCACCGCAGGGCTGACCCGGCTGGACGTCCCGGAGCCTGGCACGCTGGAACGGCTGATGGGCTACCCCGTCACGGTGGGTGTTGCCGCTGCAGGGCTGGTGATCGCCCAGCGGGTGCACCGGCACCGCCAGGAAATACGGGCCATGGCGGCCTTTACCGGGCCGTCTCCGCGGCCTGGGGCTTCCGGCTTGCCAGGAACGCCGCCACCGCGCCAGCCAGCAGGCTGAGGACCAGCAGCACCCAACCCGCGATCGTCAGCCCGGACGCCAAAGCGACCTGGCCGGCGTCGGGCGTTTCCGATCCAAACAGCGCATCGATGGCGACGTTGCCCCACAACCGGGCCACCACGAACAGCAGAGGGAGTGCCCAGAGCGCCCAGCGGAGGGCCTTCCTGGCCACGTTGGTCCCGATCAGCAGCAGCCACGTGAAGCCGAAGATGAGCGGGAACAGGGTGCCCGCCGTTTTGTGGACGTAGTTGAGCTGGCCGCGGGCGTCGCCGTCCATGGCATCACGCAACTGGCCCACATATCCCGGGTCAAAGCCGCCCACCAGTGAATCCGGCATGGCAAGTCCATCGGAGAGCTGGGTCAGCTGGTTCAGCGTCAGCAGGTGGAGGTACCAGAACAGGAACAGGCTGACCACCACGCCGGCGATCAGGATGAGGTTGCTGTTGCTCCGGGCCTTCTGCGGCGACCGTGCCGTGGTGGGGTTGATGACGGGCGGCAGGTTGTGCTGTGGAACAACAGCCTTCGAGCCGTGCTTCTTGATCCGCTGCGCTGGGGTCTTAGCCATGGCACCATTATCCCGCCCCATAAACTGGGTCAATGACCACTGGCCGGCACAGCGCCCTTGAACTTGATCCCACCCTGGACGACTACCAACTGGCGGCCGCGCTGGTCCGGGAAGCCGGCCAGCTCGCGCTCCTGATGCGGATGGCCGGGCTGCAGTCGCAGCAGAAGACGTCGGTCTCGGATGTGGTGACTGCCGCGGACCACGCTGCCGAGGCGTATGTGCTGGAGCAGCTGCGGCGCTGCCGCCCGGAGGACGGGATCCTCGGCGAGGAGGGCGCCTCGGTGGCCGGCACCAGCGGCCGCACCTGGGTCATCGATCCGGTGGACGGCACCTACAACTTCCTGCACGGCTCCACCTATTGGTGCTCTGCGCTTGCACTGAAGGATACGGCGGACGTTCTGCTGGGCGCGATCTTCCAGCCGGAAGAGGACAAACTCTGGCTCGGCGGCACCGCCCAACCCACCACTTTGAACGGCGCGACGGTCACCGCCTTCCAGAACGACGGCGGTGCCCGCAACTCAACCCCGCTCGCCGAATTCGGCGCCGCCACCTACATCCACCCCACCTGGCTGATGGATCCGCTGTGCGCCATGCCCTGGCATTCGGCGGCCACTTCCGCCGCAGCCCTGCGGATGTTCGGCTCCGGATCCTGCGACCTGGGCCGGGTGGCAGACGGTCAACTGGGCTGCTGGTTCCAGCACAGTTGCCCGGAATGGGACTGGCTGCCCGGCCAAGCGATCGTCCGTGCGGCCGGCGGGGCCACGGACACTGTCCGCATCAACGGCCTGGACTGGTTCATGGCCGGAGGAACGGCGGCGGTGCGCGAGCTCCGGACGGCCCTCGAGGCGGGCTCGGTCACCTGAGCCCGCCGTCTCCGGGGGTGGCTGTCCAGGGGCCGGCTGGTTTTGGGCCCGACTTTTTGGGTCGGCGCAAGGTGAGACGTTATCCACAGGCTGAAGTGACTGTCGGCCCCACCGCCTAGACTTGTAGGCACCATGGATATGTTGTTTGACCCGTACTCTGACGGACCGTTCAAGGCCGGCTCCAAAGCTGCCGCCATCACCAAGTCGCGCCCGGAGGGTTTGGCAGCGTTCCCGGAATTCGGTGGCGGCGGGCCGGCCAGGGAAGCCGGAGGCGGTGCCGGACACACCCCTGAACGCCGCGCCGAACCCGGCCCGCAGAACGCGGGTTGGGCCAGCCAGCAGCCCGCCGGCGAGGGCAACGGAGGCGCAGGGCACCATGAAACGCACCACAGGCCAAATGCCGCCGAACTCCTGGAGGGCCTGAATCCCCAACAGGAGGAAGCGGTCAAGCACGCGGGGAGTGCCCTGCTGATTGTGGCAGGCGCCGGCTCCGGCAAGACCCGTGTGCTCAGTAACAGGATCGCGTACCTGATCGCCACCCGGCGCGCCCATCACGGCGAGATCCTGGCCATCACGTTCACCAACAAGGCCGCCGCGGAGATGCGGGAGCGCATCTCGGCACTGGTGGGCGGACGCGCCAAGATCATGTGGATTTCCACGTTCCACTCTTCCTGCGTGCGCATCCTGCGGCAGGAGGCCGCGAACGTCGGGCTGAAGTCCAACTTCTCCATTTATGACTCCGCGGACTCCCTCCGGCTCGTGACCCAGGTGTCCAAGAGCCTGGACCTTGATCCCAAGAAGTTCGCGCCCAAGGCCATCCAGCACAAGATCTCGGCACTCAAAAACGAGCTGATCGACGCCGATTCCTACGCCTTGTCCGCCAACCACAACGATCCCTTCGAATCAGCCGTGGCCGACGTCTTCAAGGGCTACACCCAGCGGCTGCGCCAGGCCAACGCCATGGACTTCGACGACCTCATCGCCGAAACGGTTTACATGTTCCGGGCCTTCCCTGCGCTCGCGGACTCCTACCGGCGTCGGTTCCGGCACGTGCTCGTGGACGAATACCAGGACACCAACCACGCCCAGTACGCCCTGGTGCGCGAGATTGTGGGCGAGGGCCCGGGTGCCTCCGAGCTCACCGTGGTGGGCGACTCCGACCAATCCATCTATGCCTTCCGCGGCGCTGACATCCGCAACATCGTTGAGTTCGAGAACGATTACCCGGATGCCCGCACCATCAAGCTGGAGCAGAACTACCGCTCAACCCAGAACATCCTCAGCGCCGCGAACTCGGTGATCTCACGCAACCCCAACCGCCCGGAAAAGCGGCTGTGGACTGCCGAGGGCGAGGGCCACAAGATCATCGGCTACGTGGGCGAAAACGAACATGACGAAGCCCAGTTCATCGCCAAGGAAATCGACCGGCTCCAGGACGAGGACAATCTCCGCCCCGGCGATGTTGCCATCTTCTACCGCACCAACGCGCAGTCCCGCTCCATCGAAGACGTGCTGGTCCGCGTAGGCCTGCCGTACAAGGTGGTGGGCGGCACCAGGTTCTACGAGCGCAAGGAAATCAAGGACGCCCTCGCGTACCTGAGGGTCCTGGTGAACCCGGACGACGACGTCAACCTGCGCCGGGTGCTTAACGAACCCAAGCGCGGGATCGGCGACCGCGCCGAGGGAGCCGTGGCCGCGCTGGCGCAGCGGGAACGGATGTCCTTTATGGCCGCCGCGCGCCGCGCCGAGGAAGCCCCCGGCATGGCCACCCGATCCGTCAACGCCGTCCTCGGCTTTGTGAAACTCCTCGATGACCTCGCAGAGGTAGCCACCGGTTCCGGTGCCGCCGCTGCGCTGGAGGCCGTCCTCGAACAGACGGGGTATCTGGCCGGGCTGCGTTCCAGCACCGACCCGCAGGACGAGTCCCGCGTGGAGAACCTGGCTGAACTGGTCGCCGTCGTTCGTGAATACGAGCAGGAGAACCCGGAGGGTTCCCTGGGGGCGTTCCTCGAGCAGGTCTCGCTCGTGGCGGATGCCGACCAGATTCCGGACGCACCCGGCGCGGACATCGACGCCGCCGTCGCCGAAGCCAAACGGCTGGGCGTGGTCACGCTGATGACCCTCCACACCGCCAAGGGCCTCGAATTCCCCGTGGTGTTCCTGACCGGCATGGAGCACGGGCTGTTCCCGCACCAGCGCTCCGCCACTGATCCCAAGGAACTCGCCGAGGAACGCCGGCTCGCCTACGTGGGCCTGACCCGCGCCCGGAAGCGGCTGTACGTGACGCGCTCCGAGGTCCGGAGCATGTGGGGCCAGAGCCAGTACAACCCCGCCAGCCAGTTCCTCGAAGAGATTCCGGCCGAGCTGGTGGAGTGGAAGCGTGAAGGCACCAGCCGGCAAACCGGTGGCTGGGGGAGCGGTGGGTCCATCGGCTCCAGCCGGTACGGCGGATCGTTCTGGGGTGCCGGCACATCCCGCGGCGCCGCCGCGGATTCCTCGGCCGGTTTCAACGCCGACGTTCCAGCCATCATTGCCAAGAACCGGGTCCAGCCGCAAAAGGAGATTGTGGCGGTCAGCGTGGGGGACAAGGTGAACCACACCAGCTTCGGCAACGGAACGGTGCTTGCCCTCGAAGGTGCGGGGGACAAGAC
>NZ_QAIQ01000479.1 GCF_003061105.1 Arthrobacter sp. HMWF013 | reverse complement strand
CCACGATGGCGCGCAGGCGCAGGCCGTGGCCGCCTGCTGGCCCGCCTCCTGATCGAAAAGGCAGGCGGCCGATCCGGCCAAAGCCGTAGAGGACGACGTCGGTGCTGGTGCGGTCGTCGGCGCCGCGCCGGCCAACAACCTCGGCCAGTTCGGCACGGAGGAACTCCTCAAGGGTGGCGCCGTTGGCTTCGGCCTTGAACTTCTGGTTGAGGCGGGCAATGTCGATCGCAGCAGCGCCGAGTTCCAGGCCGGCCAGGGTGTTCAACAGCGGCGCGGTTTCTTCCAGGAGCAGCTCGTCCTTGCTCATGCGGCGGGCGAAACGGTGCGCCTTCAGGATGTTCATGGTGGACTTGTTGATCAGGCTGCGGCCGTGAATGGACGTCACCACGTTGTTTTCACGGTACAGCCGGCCGATCACCGGAATCATGGCCTCGGCGAGAGCCTCCCGGCCCATCCACGTATCAAGACAAGAATCTGATGTCTGGCTCACAGAACTACCTTCCTCGGGTCAGCCGCAATACGTCCTCGTATGCGGTTGTCGGCCGCCGGAGGTGCTCCGGGGCGCAAGCGTCATCGGGGATTCGGTCCACCCCGGACGCCGTGGAGAAGCGCAAAGAAAAACCACCGGGTGCGAACGCAGCTCCGGTGGCAGAACTTCTACGTTCAGTCTCCATTCTAGGCTGGCGGCGACCCTTGGAACGCCCCTGCCGGAGTGAAGTCACTCACACACGGCGGGCCCTTAAACGGCGGTCGGGTGTGATGGATGGGTTGACCGATACGCCGGGTTCTGTGCTCCCGTGCCGTTACCAGCGCGGGAGTAGCGGCCATCCATCTACGGACGCCGTTGCCGACGCCCTCCAGCGGCCTACCCGGACACTCGGGCGGGCAGCCCTCAAACGTGTCCTGTCTGGCCTTGCTCCGGGTGGGGTTTACCTAGCCTTCCCGGTCACCCGGGAAGCTGGTGGTCTCTTACACCACCGTTTCACCCTTACCTGCGTCGTGCCGCTTTCAAACCGGCGCGAAGCAGGCGGTCTGTTCTCTGTGGCACTGGCCTGCGGGTTACCCCGAGTGGGCGTTACCCACCACCCTGCCCTGCGGAGCCCGGACGTTCCTCGAGCCACTTGCGTGACGCGCGGCCGCCTGGTCAACCCATCCGCCGTCCAGTCTACCGTCGGAAGGGGGCGCCACCGGCGCCGGTAGGATCGTACGGTGCTGATTCTGCTTCCCCCCTCCGAAGGCAAGACCCCCGCGGTCCGCGGATCCGCCGTCGACTGGCCTTCCCTGAGCTTTCCGGTACTCAACACATACCGCGCCAAGGTCCTCGAGTCCCTGGGAACGGTGAGCGCCCACGAGGATGCCCTCGCACTGCTGGGCGTCGGCGCATCACTGAAGGACGACGTCGAACGCAATACCCGGCTGCATGCGGAACCGGCGGCTCCTGCCCACCAGATCTATTCAGGCGTCTTGTATGACGCCCTCGGCTACAAAACACTGACGCCGGGACAGCGCCGGAAGGCGGATGAGGCAGTATTGGTGGTTTCCGCACTCTGGGGCGCCATCCGCTTCGGGGACAGTGTCCCGGCCTACCGGTTGTCGATGGGAACGGCACTGCCCGACGTCGGCCGCCTCGCCTCGTTCTGGAAGCCGCAGCTTTCGGAGGCCCTCGCCGAGGCATCGACCGGTCACCTGCTGGTGGACTGCCGCTCCAGCACCTATTCGGC
Organism: Arthrobacter sp. HMWF013; assembly: GCF_003061105.1. Taxonomy (GTDB): domain Bacteria; phylum Actinomycetota; class Actinomycetes; order Actinomycetales; family Micrococcaceae; genus Arthrobacter. The sequence goes on along the minus strand of NZ_QAIQ01000479.1, from coordinate 2,305 downwards.
AGCCTGGGCGCCGCCGCCGGAGCAGACGGTGGCCGTCAACGTTTTCAGCGAGATGGACGGCGTGCGCAAGGTGGTCAGCCATTTTGCCAAGCACACCCGCGGAGAGCTGGCGCGGCACCTGCTGGTCCGCCGCGGAAAAGCCCCGCAGACGCCGTCGCAACTGCTGAAGGCCGCCGGCGAAAAGTGGGAGGCTGAACTGGTGGACGGTTCAGCGCGGAAACCGCACGCCCTGAACATCATCCTGCGCGGCCAGGGACCGGGGTCACTCCTCTAGGCTCAGCTGCCTTGCGTGGAAGTCGAAGTGGAGTGTCGGGTAGGCATAAACGTCGTTGACCGTCATCCGGGAAGCGAAAAAGGGATCCCAACGGTCCGGAAACGGCATCGACCGGGCCAGTGACACCGGCGTCTCACGGTCGAGCCGCCGGGCCAGGGACGCGATGGTTATATCCATTTTCCGGCCCATCCGCCGGCGGTTATAGAACGTCGAGGCGGCCCGGGAGCCCCAGTAATTTACGACGTTGAACGGCCCCGTCACGGCGTTCAAAGCCGCGAACCCTTTACCGAACGGCCGGGGCAACCTGCTGATGAGGTGGACGAGGGGCAGGAGTGCGCGGACCACCATGTATCCGAACACCATGTGAAACAGCAGTTCCTCATTGGTCCACTTCGTGCCGTTGCTCCTGCGGCGAAGGTCCTCTGCTGTGGCTTTTTCCAGCCAGGCCTGAAGTTCCAGGCGGGTCCGGCCGTACTCCGCCAGGAGCTGTTCTTTCGTCGGCGTCAGTTCCACTCGGCGGAGCGCACCAGGATGGCGCCCGAGTCCGGGCAGAACACGATGTCATCCTCGGCTGCGGCTTTGATCTCGGCGAGGTCGCCGGGGCTCAGCTTCATCCCGGACGCTTCAGAGGTTCCGTGGAACAGCCGGGCGGCGCCCACTCCCCGTTTGGCCAGGGTCTTCTCGTATACAGCGAGCATCCCGGCGTCCAGTCCGGTGGCAAATTCGGCCCGCTTGCCGCGAACCACAGTGGCTTCCGCTTCAACTTCGGCCAGGGCCTCGTCCAGCTCGGCGCGGATTCCGGCGAAGGAGCCCTGGATCCTGTCCACGATCTCCTGCTGTGCTGCTTGCCTTGCGCGAAGCGAATCAAGCCGGTCCATCACTTCAAGCTCCACGTCCTCAAGGTCTGAGCGGCGCTTGTTGAGCGAGACGAGGTCCTTTTGCAGGGCCACCAGGTCCTTGGACAGCCCGGTTCCACTGTTGAGGCGTGCTTCGTCGCGCGCGATCCTGGAGGCGACCTGTTCGACGTCGGCCTCTGACCGCTTGAGTTCTGTTTCGGCGTCGTGGACGGCCATTTTGGCTGCCCCGAGTTCGCCGTTCGCCACGGACAGGGCGGACTGGAGGTCCTCGATCCGCGGATCGGATTCAAGGGCCCGGCGGCGGTTTGAGAGGGACTTGAGCTTCGCGTCCAGCCCCTGCAGTTCGAGCAACTTCAACTGTTCCGCCGGTGCTGCCTTAGCCAACTGATACCTCCGCTTGATCCCTGCCGGCCGGAGCCGGGCACCCTGCAGGCGCTCTATAGACTCTAGCGCCTGGCCTGCTCCCCTGCCTCGCCTTGGCCTAGCCCGGAGTCAGAATGAAGTCCCACGGATCACTGTTGGTGCTGCTCACCTGAATCTCCACATCGTGCCCCTGATCGGCGAGCACGTTACCCAACGCCGACGCCGCGGCAGGCAACCACAGCCACTCGCTGGCGAAGTGCGAGACGTCAATAAGGTACGGGCGGCCGTTCACCGCAGCTTCGCGCGCCTCCGAGGCGGGATGGTGACGGAGGTCGGCGGTCACGTAGACGTCCGCATTGCTGGCCCGGACCTCGTTGAACAGGGAGTCGCCCGCGCCCCCGCAGACCGCGATCCGGCGTACCAGCCCGTCTTTGTCCCCGGAGACCCGCACTCCCCCGGCCACCGACGGCAGGATGCCGAATACCCTCGCCGCGAAATCCCCCAGGCTCATCACCTCCGGCAGGTCACCGACACGCCCGATGCCCTCCTCGGGCAGTCCGTTGGCGGCGACCGTCAGCGGGACAACGCCTTCCAGGCCCAAAGCGTCGGCCAGGACATCCGAAACGCCCCCGACGGCGGAATCACCGTTGGTGTGCACCGTCAGCAATGCGGTCCCGGACTCGATGAGCCGGTGGATGGCCTGCCCCTTCGCGGTGGTGGCGGCCACGGAGGTGACGCCTTTCAGGAGCAGCGGGTGGTGGGTGATCAGCAGCTCGGCGCCCCATTCCACGGCTTCGTCAATCACCTCGAG
>NZ_QAIQ01000478.1 GCF_003061105.1 Arthrobacter sp. HMWF013 | reverse complement strand
CTTCCACAAGGGCGACCGCCGCGGCCGCTCCGCGGCACTGAACATGGTCATCACCGAAACAGGAGCGGCCACTGCCGTAGCGAAGGCACTGCCCGAACTCCAGGGCAAGCTTTCCGGCAGCTCAATCCGCGTCCCCACCCCGGACGTCTCGCTGGCCATCCTGAACCTCAGCCTGGAAAACGGCACCACCAAGGACGAGGTGAACGACTACCTGCGCCAGATGTCCCTGCATTCGGACCTGCGCAAGCAGATCGATTACATCGATTCGCCCGAGGTTGTCTCAACTGACTTCGTCGGCTCACGCCGTGCCGGCATCGTGGACGGCCTCGCCACGATCTCAAACGACAAGAACGTCATTCTCTACGTCTGGTACGACAACGAGTTCGGCTACAGCTGCCAGGTGGTCCGTGTCATGGAGGAAATGGCCGGAGTGAACCCGCCGTCCTTCCCGGCCAAGGAATCTGCCGCGGCGCTGGCTGCGATCGCTGTCTAATCCGGATCATTTGCCGGGATGCCTGGATATTCCCGGCTGATTCGCTGGAATCAGCCGGGAATCGGGACCACACTGGTGGCATGGAAAATGACTCAACCCTGCAGCATGAGACCACCCTCGAACACGCCCTCGATGTAGCCAAGGCCAACCACAAGGAAGCCGTGCGGCTCCTGGAGCAGGCACGTGCTGCGAGGAGCGCCGGGGACGTCGGCGAGGACAGGGTACGCCAACTGGAATCCCTCCTCAAGCTTGCCGAGGAAGATCTCCGGCGGGTAGCCCGGGAGCAGTAGACCCGTCCCACTGTTCCTCCCCACTGTGGATATCCGTCCGGATGTCAGTGGGGTGACCTAGGCTCTTCTGGTGCATGATCTTTCCCGAAGGGCCGGTAGCCCATGACTGTGAGTTGGGGTGCGTACCGCCGTGCCCGCCGGCGCTCCAGGCAGGCGTGGGCAGTACTGGTGCTGCTGGCCGTGTCCCTGGTGGCGTCGGGCGTTTGGTTTTTCACTGCAGGACAGTTCGCAGCTGCCGAACCGGCCGTCGCCGGACCATCGGAGGTGCCCGTCTTTGATGGGACCTTCATGAAGCCGGTGGTGCCGGTCAAGCCTGTACCGCAGGGGAGTGCGCTGGCTGCCCTTGAGGGGCTTGCCGTCAAGGGGCGTGCACCGAAGGACAATTACCAGCGGGAGGCCTTCGGGCAGGCCTGGCTGGACGTGGACCGGAATGGCTGCGATACCCGCAACGACATCCTGCGCCGCGATCTCACTGCCGTGGTATTTACGGAAGGCTCCACCTGCCGTGTAGCTTCCGGCGCCATCCACGAGCCCTACATCGGGCAGGCGGTGGAGTTCCGCCGCGGATCGGAAAGCAGCAAGGAAATCCAGATCGACCACGTGGTTGCCCTCGGTGACGCGTGGCAGAAGGGCGCCCAGGGGCTGACGTCCAAACAACGCCAAAGCTTCGCCAATGACCCCCTGAACCTGATAGCCGCGGACGGTCCCGCCAACCAGCAGAAGAGCGCGGGGGACGCCGCTACCTGGCTGCCCAAGAACAAGAACTTCCGCTGCCACTACGTTGCCCGGCAGATCTCGGTCAAAGCCTCTTACTCGCTATGGGTCACGCAGCCGGAAAAAGATGCGATGAAGCGGGTCCTTGACTCCTGCCCGGACCAGGAAACCATCACGGCAGGTTAATGGCCGAACGGGTCCGGATCCACACCCGGCATCCAGGTAAGCCCCGGAACTCCCCACCCGCTCTTTTTGGCTTGTTTCATGGCTTTCCTGGCATAGCGGTCCAGCAGACGGTTGACGTAAAGTTTACCGTCCAGGTGGTCGTACTCGTGCTGGATCACCCGGGCAAACCATCCGGTCGCTTCGAATTCAACGGGCTTTCCGTTGCCGTCAAAGCCCTGCACCCGGGCCCACTCCGCGCGTTTGAGCGGGTACTGGCCGCCGGGGAACGAGAGGCAGCCTTCTTCCTCTTCATCAGGGTCCGGCAGGGCGCCGGAGACCTTGGACAGGGTCAGGACAGGGTTTACCAGGACACCGACGGGCGGGGCGCCGTCGTCGTTGGCATATTTGTAGACGAAGATGCGCTTGCCCACCCCTACCTGGGGAGCCGCCAGGCCAACGCCATTAGCGGCGTCATTGGTTTCAAACATATCCGCGATCAGGGTGCGTAGTTCGTCGTCGAACACCTCCACCTCGGCGGCGCGGCGGTGCAGCACCGGTTCGCCCCAGATGGTGATCGGCAGAACTGTCATGTCAGGCGGCCCTTCGTGCGTGCGGCGTGACGCCGGCTTTTGTGCAAAAAAATGGAGGCCGCACCGGATATCCGATGCGGCCTCCTAACAAACGGCTGATGGTGCCGTCCTACAAGGGTGAGCTACGGGGGTTGAACCCGCGACCTCCTGGACCACAACCAGGCGCTCTGCCAACTGAGCTAAGCCCACCATGTGCCTCGAAGATTCCCGGATGATCCGGTCCACTGGAAAGGCAACTCAAATAGCTTACCTGCTCTTGGAGGCTGCTTGCGCCACTTTTAGGCTTTTCGCCAAAATTTCCCTAAAACGTGGCGCAGATTACTGTTCCGGATCGGCCGTCCCGCCGGTGATGCGCTTGGCGATGTCCCGGGCCGTGACGCTGTCCGGTCCCGGGGCGGGGACAAAAACCGCCTCGCGGTAGTAGCGGAGTTCATCAATGGAGTCCTGGATGTCGCCCAGGGCGCGGTGACCGCCCTTCTTGGCGGGAGACTGGAAGTATGCCCGGGCAAACCAGCGCCGGGACAGTTCCTTGATGGTGCTCACATCGATCACACGGTAGTGCAGGTGCTCCACAACAGCCGGCATGTCGCGGGAGAGGAACACGCGGTCGGTCCCCACCGAGTTGCCGCCCAGCGGTGCCTTGCGCGGGTCCGGTACCCACTTTTCGATGTACTCCATCACCGCGGCCTCGGCTTCGGCCATGGTCTTTCCGTGCGGGAGTTCCTTGAGGAGGCCTGACCGGGTGTGCATGTCCCGGACGAAGTCGTTCATCTGGGCCAGGGCGGCGTCCTCGGGCTTGATCACCACATCCACCCCGTCGCCGAGGATGTTCAGCTCGGAGTCCGTCACCAGGGCAGCGACCTCGATCAGGGCGTCGGTCTTGATGTCCAGGCCGGTCATTTCGCAGTCGATCCAGACGATGCGTTCGTTAGATATAGGCACCGGACCAGCCTACCGTTACGCCCCGGCACAACCGTCCGATGCTAGGATTTCGGGTACAGAGGGGCGTGGACGTGGCCGCTGTGCTGTGCCTTCGAGGCCGGGCCGCCCACGCGCCCGCCGGGGCCGAAGCGCTGACTGCGAAGAGAATGGACGATCCTGAGATGACGGCGCCTGTGCCTGCAACGGGGGAGAGGGCCGCCATTGTGATCCCCGGGTCCGCTGCAGCGGAAGTGGACAACGCCAGATCCCCGATCCTTGCCGGGTTCCTGGGCTCGGTCCTGATGATGATCGGGTCGCTGGGCGTCGGCTGGCTGGCGCCGGTCTCTGAACTCCGCCGTATGCCGGTCTTCATCTGGATGCGCACCGAGGCCGTGGGGGTTGCCCTGGCCATCGTGCTGCTTGCCGTCGGCGGAATGCTCCTGGTCCGGTCATGGCTGCGGCTGGGCCAGAGGGTCCGCGTCTGGGGACCCCAGGCACGCACAGCTACCCTTCAGGCCGTGGCCGCCTGGGGCCTGCCGATGATGTTTACCGTCCCCCTGTTCAGCCGTGATGTCTACGCCTACATCGGCCAGGGCAGGCTGATGGTGGAAGGGTTTAATCCCTACGAGAACGGCATCTCGGCGCTTTCGAACTACTTCCAGCTCGGCGCTGACAAAATGTGGACCGAAGCTCCTGTGCCCTACGGCCAGCTGTTCCTGTGGATAGAGCAGTTCGTGGTCTGGTCCACCAACGTCCACCCCGAGGCCAGCGTGATGCTGTTCAGGCTGGTTGCCCTTGCCGGTGTGGTGCTTTGCGTCATTTACGTGCCAAAGCTCGCCGAACTCCACGGCGTCAATCCGCACCGGGCCTTGTGGCTGACCGCGGCCAACCCCTTGTTCCTGACGAACTTCATTGCCAGTGTCCACAACGATGCCCTGATGATCGGCCTGGCCCTGGCGGGGCTGTACTACTCCGCCACCCGGCGCCCGGTGCTGGGCATCTTCCTGGTGACCCTGTCCATTGCGGTTAAGCCCATCACCATCGTCTTCCTGCCGTTCATCGGACTCCTCTGGGCGGGGAAGAACGCCGGCTGGTCCAGGAAGTTGGTTTTCTGGACCCTCACGGCAGGACTGAGCCTGGCTATTCTCTATGGCCTGAGCCTGGTCAACGGCTTCGGCTTCGGCTGGATCAACGGGTTGTCGGCCCCCGGCAGCATCTTCATCTGGTACGCGCCGGTGGGGCTCGTGGGGTTGGTGGTTGCCACCATCTCGAACGCATTCGGCCTTGATGGCTGGACCCTGGCGGACTGGGTGTTCGACGCCGGGAAGCTGCTCGCCGTGGGGATCGTAGCCTTGCAGATCTTCAAGGGTGACCACGACCGCCTGATGCGCCGCCTGACGCTGGCTTTTGCGGCTGTGGTGGTCCTGGCGCCCATGATCCAGTCCTGGTACGTGGTCTGGCTCATCCCCTTGTTTGCGGTGACCGGCATCCGCAACGACTGGCAGGTCAAGGCGTTGTACTTCATCGTCTCGTTCTTCATGATCTACGCCATTTCGGACCAGTTGGAGGTTTTCCCTTACCTCCAGACCGAAGACCTGGGCCTCGCCCTCGTCCTGGCCCGGGTCGCTGCAGCGGTGACAGGCCTGTTGTTTGGCCTGTATCTCATTTTCTGGGATCCGCGCACCCGCAGCCTGTTCCGCAAGACCCACGACCCCGTCGTCGAACGCCCCGTTCTTTAGCGCGCCGGCGGATGGTTTCAGCAGATCAGCACTCCCTTCCTTTCTGACGGGGCTTTCGACTCTTCTGCAGGCACTGTGCCGGGCCTAGAGTCGAAGCATCCCGGTTCATGAGGAGGTGCCTGATGGGCAGTTCACAGCAGATGGGGACCGGAAGGGCCGTGCGGACCGTGGTGGGCGTCTTCGGACTGCTGGCGGCCTTGGCCGGCATGGAACATGGGCTGGGAGAGATACTCCAGGGGCCGGTGGCGCCCGATGGCGTGATGATCCGTTCCTGGCCCGGGCACGAGGCGTTCGAGACCATGGGCGGCGAGCCCGCGATGACCCTGATCCCCAACCTGTTGGTTTCCGGAGTCCTCACAATAGTGGTCTCCGCCGTGTTCGCTGTCTGGGCGGTCACCGGGGTCCAGCGCCGGCGCGGATCCATGGTGCTGATCGGGCTTTCGCTGCTGCTGCTGGCAGTGGGCGGTGGGTTCGGACCGCCGCTGCTGGGTGTGATCCTCGGCGTCGGGGCATCGGGACTAGTGGTTCCTTCGCGGACGCCGGGCGGGTTTATCCGCGTGATGGCTAGGATTTGGCCGTGGGCACTGGGCGCCGGTGTGGCAGGTTACCTGGGATTGGTTCCGGGTACCCTGCTCCTGCACACGGTCTCGGGACCACCGCCGATG
>NZ_QAIQ01000477.1 GCF_003061105.1 Arthrobacter sp. HMWF013 | reverse complement strand
GCCCACCATGCCGGACCGGGACGAAATGGAACCGGCCATCACCGGCCTGCAGGTGGCAATGGGCTGGGTGTATCCGAACGCCCTCCTGCAGCACGCGCTGCCCGAGCTGGAACGGTTCACCATCGACGTCGGCCAGCTTCAGCGTCGGCGGGACCGGCTGATCGATGTGCTCGGCAGCATGGGTTACCGCGTCGGGCGCCCGGAGGGCACTTTCTACCTCTACGTTCCCTCCCCGATTCCGGATGACGAGAAGTTCACCGAATCACTCGCCCGCCGGGATGTCTTCGTATTTCCCGGTGTGCTGTTCGAGACGCCGGGTTTCTTCCGGATCTCCCTCACGGCAAACGAGGAAATGATTGAACAAAGCCTGCCGGCGTTCGAGGCAGCGATCAAGGAAAGCCGCCCATGATTTCCGTTTCGCCTCGCTGGACTGAGCTTGATCATTCCCGGGGCTTTGGAAGCAAACCTCCAATGAGTCCTGCGACGGCTGCCGGCAGGGCGACAGCACCTGCGATCAAGGGAGTCAGGGACGGAGGCGTCATCATCATGATGGCCAGGCCCACCAGCACTGCCGGCGAGGCTACGCAGATCGTTACCCACAGCGGATGGCCACGGACCTGCGACCAGATGGCAGCGGCAAGCGATGTGGCAGACCCCGCGAGCATGACCAGCCTGCCCACGCGCAACCGTTCAATGAATTCCGGATCCGAGGCGTTGATAAAGAATGCTGTCCGTTCCAGGGCAATGCCTGTCACAACAATTGAGACAGCGACCAAAACGGCCCACGGCAGGGATCGTCCCCTCCACCAGGGAAGGACGACATAGCGTTCGTCACCGTTCTGCGAACTCATCACAAAGTGAGCCTAGCGGCTCCCGGGTTTCCGATCATGAAGCCAGAGGTCGTACCGGGGGCCCCGCTCGCTCAGGAACCTCGTTGTTCGCAGGATGAGGAATCCCAGCAGCGGCGCCCAGACCGACAGTGCGGCGAGAATCGGGACAACGTCCGGCGCGGTACCCCGCGGTGCAAAGACGGCCGCGGCAAGGATGATGGCGGCCATCACAATGTTGGAAGCTACAACAACACCTTTGTTGATGCGGATCGCCTGTTCGGCACGCGGCACGTCCATCGCCGGCTTCGGGATCTTCCGGGTAAACCGTTTCGGGGCTGAAGCCAGCCAGCCGACGGCTGCCATCGCAGCACCAAAGACAATCATGCCCATTCCGGTTCCGGCATCATGGCCTGTCACTGCCGACGCGAGAACATAGGCGGCGCCGGAAGCGGCAATGATTGCCCCGTACATCCAGGATGCCATGACCCACGTCCGTCGATGGGCGTAGGCAAGGGCATAGTTGTCTGCCGTCGGTTCAGGCCGGGTCGTCGCTGTAAAGCCAAACATCAATCTTCTCTCCAAGAGCGGCTGAGCTCTCCGTGGTGGTGGTCTGCGGTTAAAAGAGCTTTCGCTAAGTCCTCATTGACCTGTTCGAGGTCAAAGGCTGTGGGGTCCAGGGTCTCGCCAGGGCCGAGTCCCATCCATTCCCGGTACTCCTGGTGCTCCCGGTGGCTGGGATCGTTGACGGCCTGGACGATGCCCATCCATCCCCCGACACCACCGCTGTCCTCCGCAGGTGCGGCACCGCGGCCACCGGTGCACCGCGGGAGCCGCCCGCCGTCGTCGGATTTCAGAACCTTTTCCAGTGTTATTGCGTGCTCCCAGTCATCGCCGAAATCGTACGTGTAGGTCATGGTGCTGCCCACCACAGGCAGCAGTTGGGCAACTGTCACTTTCGATTCGTCCCGCGAGTTCTCGCCGTAGAAGTCATCCTCTCCGTCGGACGCCACCGGCGTATACGTTGGGCCGCGGAATCCTCCGGTCTGGAAATGATGCAGGTGGTAATCCTGCCAGGCGAACACTCCCTGGATCACCTGGTGCAGTAGCGGGAGCGAAATACCCGCTGGAACCAGCACCCGCCGCCAGATGGGAGGCTTGGACCCTTTAAGTCCGATCTTCAGCTGCAGAATCGGGCCCTCAGCCAGCCCGGGCCCCTTCTCCGGCGTCCCAATTCCGGTGGACTCAGGTGGCTGCGTCCGCGTTTCTTGGCCTTCGGACTCCTCGCCCAGACCCAGATCTGCCAGCACCCAGGGGTGGTCGAAAGCATCCGCCACGCAGCCGACAAGCGCTGTGGGCACCCGGTAATGAGTATCGATGGTCACTAACCCAAGTTCCGCGAGTGCCTCCATGCGGGCCATTGCCAACCTGGTCAGCATGGTGATCATCGTTTTTTCAGCATCCGGAGCATGATCCGGGGTGGCCAGGACGCGTTCCAGCAAGGGTGGTTCTGGCGTCGCTGCCGCAAGCATGAGGGATGTCTGCAGGGCGGATACGAGCTTCTCCCATGGCTGATCAGGGTCGTGGCGAAGTACTGCCTGCTCGAGGAAACACGAGGCGAACATGGAAAACTCGTCCACCTGGTCGGGTGCATCGCCACCCAAGAACGCTTCGGACTCGAACGGCACCACTTTCGTAGCTTTGATGGCAATCAGTTCGGCGGCCTCCAGCGCGGCCCACATTTGTGCCAGCAGCGGCACGTCGAACATGCTCCGCACCGTTGGAACTCCGTCAGAGGCAACTGCCCCCTTGCTGCCGCCCCTGACCGAGACTCCCACGCAGGCGGCGGCCGCCTCAATGTCCCGCAGGCGCAGCGCGCCGGTGCCGGTGACAGGCTTACCCTCGCCGATCCACCGAAGCAAGGCTGAGGCCCGCTGTATCAGCGGCAACCCGGAGAGCACTTCGAGCGCCGCTTCCTGGGGAACCTCCGGAATCTTGGTCAGGCTCGGCTCGTCGCCGCCATCAGCCAGAGAGTCAAAAAAATCCAGGACGTCTGCCAACTGCTCCGCGGTTCCGGTCCATCGGCCGGTGTCGGACAGGAATCCGACGTAGGTGTGGATAGCGTCAACGGTATAAGCGGCGTGTTCGACGTCCGGCAACCCGCTTGGCTGAACGCTGGCAGTGGCCGCAATCTCTTCGGAAAGGGCCAGCGCCAATGCCACAGGATCCAGGTCTGTCACGTCCGGTGCCGCCGCCTTGTCAAGATATCGGCCCACAACAGGTTCAACCAGCTTCAGGTAGTGCAGCGCTGCCGCGGACGCGCCGGGTGTGCCGTCGTCGAACCAGTGCACAAAGGCCGGCGCCAGAACGCCCAAGGCGCGGCTGGCCCTGAACGAACTGAGGGAGACCGATCCGGGGTTGTGTTTCCCGCCCGGACGCCTTTCCACGCGGCGTTTTTTGCTGCTCTTGCCCACCACTTCACCTGTCTGCCGGAATTTGCGCTGTTGGTACGACGCTACTGAGTCTTACCGCGGGATTCCATTTCCAAGTGAGCGGGGATCCCGGCCTGAACTTATGCGAAGCTAGCTCCTGCCAGCAGTGAGGGCACTCTCTCACAACGTGGGCTGTATGTGGCACCATGAACCTTCCCCGGCTCCGTAACGGGAGCGCGGCACGCGGAGCCCCGAGAAAGCCAGGCAAAGCTCTTCCCTTGGGACAGAGCGACACCACTTTATTTCGCCAGACCTCTCGCCAGCTTCCATCGAGTTGATGTGCGATGCCGGCAGAAGGATCCGTCTCGGGATGGCGCCACTTACGGAAAATGTCACACCCCCCTCTCATAC
>NZ_QAIQ01000476.1 GCF_003061105.1 Arthrobacter sp. HMWF013 | reverse complement strand
GTCCAGGAGAACGAAGCAGTGGCCTGGACCGAGGCTCCCCTGACTCTGCGTGGCCTGTTCAGGCAGCGGCTCCGCTGGACCTACGGCAACATCCAAACGCTCTACAAGCACCGTTCCATGTTGTTCAGGCCGAAGTACGGAGCACTGGGGATGCTCACCATGCCGTACGCACTGATTTCAGTCGTCGTCCCGCTCATCTTCATGCCGTTGACGGTCTTTGTCGCGGTCATCAGCCTCAGCAGAGGGGAATGGCAGGCCATCGCGATCTTCTCCGTGTTCGTCGCCTCAACCCACATGGTGGTCTCCATCGTGGCGGTGCTGATGGTCCGGGAAAGCCTGCTGCACCTGCTTATGGTCCCCATCTACCGCCTCATCTACGAGCCCCTCCGTGCGTACGTGGTCTTCGGGTCCGCTATCCAGGCCCTGCGCGGAACCTCCGTGGGCTGGTACAGGCCGGAGCGAACCAACAGCGTGGTCATGTCCCCCGTCCCGCGAAAGGCAGGTGCCGTCGCGCCGAGCCCGGTCTGACCTGGAGCTTCCCCCACTATGGCTCAATAAATGCGACTGGAATATAGTGGTCCATCCTGACATCCACGCATTTGACCACCGAGGCGGCGTCGATCAATGCCGGCATCCATGTGGCGGGGCACCGTCGCCGTTGGCCTGGCTGCGGCATTGTCCCTTTCAGGGTGCGCTCCGGTCCGGGAAGCCAACGGCCGGGAGGAAAAAGTGAGCCAGGCCGGGCCGGACACCCGTTGGTTCGGCGGATATCTGGACGTGACCATAGTCCCGGGACCTGGCCTCCAGAATGTGCCCTCACCGGGGAAGGCAACAACGGTCCTTTCCTTCGTCACCGCCAATCCCGTCAAGCCATGTGAAGCGTCCTGGGGCGGCTCCTATGACCTCGAACAGGCCAACAGCCGGCTGGATCTCGACAGCCAGGTGGACGCCTTCCGCAAAGCCGGCAATGACGTCGCCGTATCCTTCGGCGGCCAGCTCGGCAAGGAATTGGCAGTGGCCTGCACGGACGACGCTGCATTGATGCGAGCTTATGCAGGGGTCATCGACAGGTACGGACTGGCCACCGTGGATCTCGATGTCGAAGGAGCATCCGCCGCCGATCCGGCAGCAGCCGAGAGGCGGGCCGACACCATGGCACGGCTCCCGGGCAGCCGCCCCCCTGACGCTCCGCTGAAGATCTGGCTGACGTTGCCGGTCTCGGTACAGGGGCTGACACCGGCAGCCATCGTCTCCCTGGAAACGATGATCGCGGCAGGCGTTGAACTCGCCGGGGTGAATCTCATGACAATGAACTTCGGCCCGCTCCCTCAAGGGCAGTCCATGCTTGATGCATCAATCAGAGCGGCTGAGGGAAGCCACCGCGCCCTTGCCGGCGTCTACGAACGTGCAGGCAAGCCGCTCCAGGCCGAAGCTCTGTGGAGAAAAATCGGACTCACGCCGATGATCGGGCAGAACGATGTGCCAGACCAGGTCTTTACCCCTGCGGACGCAGAGGGGCTGAATGCCTTTGCGCGGGAGCGTGGCGTCGGACGGATGTCCATGTGGTCGTTGAACAGGGACATAAGCTGCAACTCCCTCGGACAGGTGCAGCCCGCCGGTGTGGCTACCCACAGCTGCAGCGGCCTCGAGGGGCGTCCCGGGATGTTCACGGAAGCGCTCAGCAAGGGATTTGTGGACACTGATTCGTCTGCGGGGCGGTGAGAATGCGGAAAGCAGCCGTCGCGGCGCCGGCCTTGCTTGTCTTGTTCCTGACGGCCGCCGGCTGCACAGGTGCCCCTCCCCAGGAACCAGGTGAACGCCTTTTTCCGAAGGTATACGTCACGGCGTACTCCTGGTTCGACAATACTCCCGCGGGGTCGCCGACCATCAGCCACCCTGTCCTGCACCGGACGGCGGGCGGCGCGGGTACGTATGAAGATCCGGTCACCCTGGCGGTAGGGCACTCTTTGGAGACAGGCCAGGATGTCATGGATCTCCCGGCAGGAACCAGGGTATATGTGCCCAGCGTACGGAGGTATTTCATCGTGGAGGACACGTGCGGTGACGGGCCCTCGCCAGAGGACGGACCGTGTCATTCCGGGGTGGAGGAATTCGGCGACGCCTCCCTGTGGATTGACCTGTGGATCGGCGGCGAAGGAGGAAGCGCCGCACTGGCCCAGCGCTGCGCCAGGTCCCTCACAGGCGTTCACACAGTGATTTTGAACCCGGCGGACAACTACGTGGTGGCCTCCGGCCAAGGCGTGATCCACGACGGCCGCTGTGATGCTGACTACGGGAACGACGTAATCACGAAGTAACTGCGGGATCAGTGCTGCGTGATCAGTGCTGCGTGAGCGAAACCCATTTGTCGAGAACAGCTGCGGCTGCGCCCGAATCGATGGACTGGGCGGCCCTGGCCAGCGCCGCGCGCATGCGGTCAAGGAAAGGGCCGTCCGCCGTCAGGTCAAATGCGACCAGGCCGGCCGCAGCGTTAACCAGGACGGCGTCCCTGGCCGCGCCCTGCTTGCCCGCAAGGACTTCACGGACGACGGCGGCGTTTGCCTTGGCGTCCCCGCCGCGGAGGTCCTCCACCGTTGCGGGACGGATCCCCAGATCGGCGGGTGCGAAGACAAGCTGGGATACCGCTCCGTTGCGGATTTCCCACACAGTTGAGGGCCCCGTTGTGGTCAGTTCGTCCAGACCGTCATCGCCGCGGAAAACCAGTCCCCGGCTGCCCCGCTTGGCCAAAACCCCGGCCACCAAAGGTGCCATCCGGGCATTCGCCACACCCACAGCCGATGCCTGTACCAGAGCAGGATTGGTGAGCGGACCAAGGAAATTGAACGCGGTGGGAATCGCGAGTTCACGCCGGGGCACGGCCGTATGGCGGAAGGACGGGTGGAATACCTGGGCGAAACAGAAAGTGATTCCCGCCTCCGCCGCGTTAAGTGCCACCCGCTCGACGGGGAGGTCCAGCCTGACACCGAGGGCTTCAAGCACATCGGCCGAACCCGACGACGACGACGCCGCGCGGTTGCCGTGTTTGACCACCTTGGCTCCGGCACCGGCAGCCACCAGGGCCGCCATGGTGGAGATGTTAATGGTGTTCTGCTGGTCACCGCCCGTACCCACGATGTCCAGCTTCTCACCCGGGATGCTGATCGGCCTGGCATGGCCCAGCATGGCATCCACCAGCCCTGAAATCTCATCGACGGTCTCGCCTTTAGCGCTGAGTGCGACCAGGAATCCGGCTATCTGGGCGGGCGTCGCCTCCCCGGACATAATGGTGTCCATGGCCCAGGCGGTGTTGTCCGCGGTCAGGTCAGTCCCATAGATGAGTGCGGAGATGAGCCGCGGCCAGGTGTTGCTGGCCGCCGATGCGGTTGCCTGAGAAGTCACCTCCTGATGCTATCCAGCGACCCCGGCCATGACCAATGCGGGCGGCAACGGGAACTTTTCGCGGTGATTTCGCGTCTTTGTAGAAAAAGTCCCCTGAAAAGGCGGTTCGCGTTGGGAACTACGGAGTTTTATAGACATAATGTCTATGTGACATCTGCGACCCATGCCCCCAGTACCCCGGCGCACCCAACGCTGAACCGCCCCAATATGGTTTCTGTCGGAACCGTAGTCTGGCTGTCCAGTGAGTTGATGTTCTTCGCCGGTCTCTTCGCCATGTACTTCACGCTGCGCTCCACGAGCGGGCAGATGTGGGCGGAAGAGACAGCGAAGCTCAACTTCCCCTTTGCGCTCGTCAACACCATCGTCCTCGTGGCAAGTTCCTTTACTTGCCAGATGGGCGTGTTCGCCGCCGAACGGCTTCAGCCGCGGAAGACCGGCGGTCCGTTCCAGTTTGTCCGTTGGGGCATGAACGAATGGTTCACCCTGACGTTCATCATGGGGGCATTCTTCGTCGCCGGCCAGACCACGGAATACGCCATGCTGGTCTCAGAGCACGTTTCGCTCTCGTCCAACGCCTACGGCTCAGCGTTCTACATCACCACAGGCTTCCACGGACTTCACGTCATCGGCGGCCTCATCGCTTTCCTCTTCATCATCGGACGCTCGTTCGCGGCGAAGAAGTTCGGCCACTTCGAAGCGACCTCGGCAATTGTCACGTCCTACTACTGGCACTTTGTCGACGTTGTCTGGATCGGCCTCTTCCTGGTCATCTACGTGCTGAAGTAGTCGGGCTTTGATTCCTTTTCTACAAGAGGCAGAATTTCAAGAAGCGGCTCACGGAGCCGGCGCAGGATCGAATAAAGGAACCACCACGTGAAGGCTCTCTCGCAAAAGCGGCGTCACCCACTTGCAGTAATAGCGCTGCTCCTGATGGGACTCCTCGTCACTGGTGGCCTCTACGCCGTGGCCACCACCGTCAACGAGGCAAAGGCCTCCACCACGAGCTTCAGTGCGAATGACACCGCTGAGGGCGAGAAGCTCTTCGCCGCCAACTGCGCCACCTGCCACGGCATGGGTGCCAGCGGCAGCCAGGCCGGTCCCTCGCTGGTTGGTGTCGGCGCAGCTGCCGTCGACTTCCAGGTCGGAACCGGCCGTATGCCAATGCAGATGAACGGCCCGCAGGCCTACAAGAAGCCGGCCCAGTTCAACGACGAACAGACCCACCAGCTGTCAGCATATGTAGCTTCCCTGGGAGCCGGCCCGGCAATTCCTGAAGAAGGCCTGTTGGACGAAAAGGGTGACGCTGCCGCCGGTGGCGAGCTCTTCCGTGTGAACTGCGCAATGTGCCACAACGCCGCAGCTGCCGGTGGCGCCCTGACCCGGGGCAAGTTCGCTCCGGCCCTGGCTGACGTCTCCGGCAAGCACATCTACGAAGCCATGGTCACCGGTCCGCAGAACATGCCCGTCTTCAGCGACGCCAACGTCACCCCTGAAGGCAAGCGCGACATCATCACCTTCCTGAAGCAGATCGAAGCCAATGGATCTCCCGGCGGCGCAGACCTCGGCGCACTCGGTCCCGTGGCCGAAGGCCTCTTCGTCTGGGTGGCAGGGCTGGGCGTCATCATCGCCTTCACCATCTGGCTGACTTCCCGTACGTCCTAGGGCGTTGCGGCAACATAAAGAACTTCTGCTGCCCAGTCAGCAGTTTGACATTGAAAACTAACTCGGCGGAAGCCGGGACGAGAGAAGGATGAGGCGAATTATGGGCAACCATAGTGACGGCAGTCCGAACCACTCGGGCACCGTAGCTACGGCTGGTCAGAATGAGGTGGAGAAGTTCCAGGATCCTGGAATTCCCCCGCACCGTTTGCGCCTGGCCGACACGGACCCGAAGGCCGCAAAGCGTGCAGAACGGCAGGTCGCCATACTTTTCGGCGCCTCCGTGCTCGGCACCCTGTTGTTCCTGGTGGCGTACTTCGCCATCGATCTGGGTGACGCAAGCATCGCCACCATCCGGCTGCAGAACGCCTTGCTGGGCCTCGGCACAGCGTTTGCCATGCTGGGCATCGGCACGGGCATCGTGCACTGGGCCAAGGCCCTGATGCCGGACCACGAAGTCTCCGAAGAGCGCCACGCCATCCGCACCGAAGACGACCGCAAGGCAGCCGTCCGGATTGTGGACGACATCGTGGAAGAGACCGGCATCAAGCGCCGCCCGCTCATCCGCAACACGCTGCTTGGCGCCGTGGCCCTCGCACCGCTCCCCGCCCTGGCGATTTTCGGTGACCTTGGCCCCCGCCCGGACAACAAACTGGCCCATACCATGTGGGCCCCGCAGGAAGGCAAGCTCAAGCGCCTTACCCGCGACCCCGACGGCACACCCATCAAGGCCTCTGACGTCACCATCGGCTCAGCCTTCCACGTTATTCCGGAAGGCCTGAACGAACTGCATGAAGGCAAGCTCAACGAAAAAGCGAAAGCCGTTGTTCTCCTCATGCGTCTTGACCCCGCCTCGCTGAACCCCTCAGAAGGCCGCGAGGACTGGAGCTACAACGGCATCGTTGCCTACTCCAAGATCTGCACCCACGTCGGTTGCCCCGTTGCTCTTTACGAGCAGCAGACGCACCATCTGCTGTGCCCGTGCCACCAGTCCACCTTCGACCTCACGAATGAGTGCAAGGTGATCTTCGGCCCCGCCAGCCGGCCCCTCCCCCAGCTGCCGATCGCAGTTGACGACGAAGGCTACCTGGTCGCAACCAGCGACTTCAATGAACCTGTAGGACCAAGTTACTGGGAGCGTGATGAGCATGAGCGCAGCATCAAGAGCTGAAGCCCCCGCCTTCGTCGCCAAGACCAAAGCCGGACGTATCACTGATTTTGTTGACTCACGGGTCGGCGGATCAGGCATCCTGCGTGAATTCGGACGTAAAGTATTCCCCGACCACTGGTCGTTTATGTTCGGCGAAGTCGCACTGTACTCCTTCGTTATTCTGCTGCTGTCGGGTACCTTCCTCACCTTCTTCTTTGATCCGTCCATGGCGGAAACGCACTATGACGGCTCGTACGTTCCGCTGAAGAACGTTGAAATGTCGGTGGCTTACAGCTCGTCGCTGGATATCTCCTTCGACGTCCGTGGCGGCCTCTTCATGCGTCAGGTACACCACTGGTCGGCACTTCTGTTCGTAGCCTCGATCGCAGTGCACATGCTCCGGGTGTTCTTCACCGGCGCGTTCCGCAAGCCGCGCGAAATGAACTGGGTGGTGGGCGGCGTCCTGCTCATCCTGGCCATGGCCGCCGGCTTCACCGGCTACTCCCTCCCCGATGACCTGCTCTCCGGCAACGGCCTGCGGATCATCGACGGCGTTATCAAGTCGATCCCGGTGATCGGTACCTACATCTCCTTCTTCCTCTTCGGTGGAGAGTTCCCCGGGACCATGGTCATCGGCCGTCTGTACATGCTCCACATCCTGCTGGTGCCTGCCCTCATCCTGCTGATGATTGTCTTGCACCTCTTTATGGTTGTCGTTCACAAGCACACGCAGTACCCTGGCCCGGGCCGCAACGACGGCAATGTTGTTGGTTACCCACTCGGACCGGTCTATGCAGCCAAGGCAGGCGGTTTCTTCTTCATCGTCTTCGGCGTCGTGGCCCTGATGGCAGCCTTCTTCACCATCAACCCCATCTGGAACTACGGACCCTACGACCCCTCTCCTGTGTCCGCCGGTACCCAGCCTGACTGGTACATCGGTTTCGTTGACGGTGCTTTGAGGCTCATGCCAGGTGTCATCGGCGACTTCCACTTCGAGTACGTAATCTTCGGCTACGTCCTGACCCTGAACGTCCTGCTTCCGGCCCTGGTGCCCGCAGGCATCCTGTTTACGGTGATGTTCATGTACCCGTGGATCGAAAGCTGGATCACCAAGGACAACCGCGAACACCATGTCCTGGACCGTCCGCGCAACGCCCCCACCCGCACTGCCATTGGCGTTGCCGGCTTCGTCTGGTACTGCGTCATGTGGGCCGCTGCAGGTTCGGACCTCATCGCCACGCACTTCCACGTGTCGCTGAACGATGTCACCTACTGGCTGCGTGCTCTGTTCTTCATCGGCCCGATCATCGCCTTCATCGTTGCCAAGCGTGTGGCACTTGCGCTCCAGCGCAAGGACCGCGAAATCGCACTGCACGGCCGCGAAACCGGCCGCATCGTGCGGCTGCCGCATGGCGAGTTCATCGAAGTACATGCACCGCTGGACGAATACAAGCGTTACAAGCTGGTTGGCTTCGAGTCTCCGGCCCCCTTGCCTGCGGTCCCCAATGACCACGGCATCGTGACCGGTAAGGAAAAGCGGCGTGCGTTCCTGTCCAGGTGGTTCTTCGAGGACCGGGTTGCACCGGCCACTCCCGCCGAGCTGGAAGCAGCCCATGGCCACCACGCCCCGGCCATTGAATCGGCAGAGGAAAGCAAGAGCCTCAGCCACTGATTTACAGCTGATCTGATCCAACGCAAAAGGCCTGGTCCCTGGCGGTTTCTAGGGGTCGTTGCAACACCTGTTGGTTAGGTGGTTAGTAGT
>NZ_QAIQ01000475.1 GCF_003061105.1 Arthrobacter sp. HMWF013 | reverse complement strand
CTCCTGTGGATGGTGGTCTCCTCGCTCCGGCCCAACGAACTGATCTTCCGCGACCCCGGACTCTGGCTCAACAGCCTGGAAATGTCCAACTACACCGACGGCTGGTCGGCCCTGACCCACCCGTTCGGGCACTACATGCTCAACTCCGCAATCGTGGTCATCGGCTCCATCCTGGGCAACCTGATCTCCTGCTCCATGGCCGCCTACGCCTTCGCCCGGCTCCAGTTCACCGGCAAGAAACTGTTCTTCGGCATCATGCTGCTGACCATCATGCTGCCGTTCCACGTGGTGATCGTGCCCCAGTACATCCTGTTCTCCCAGATCGGCTGGGTGAACACCTTCTGGCCACTCCTGGTCCCCAAGCTCCTGGCCACGGACGCGTTCTTCGTCTTCCTCATGGTCCAGTTCATCCGCGGCATCCCCAAGGACCTGGACGAAGCCGCCCGGATCGACGGAGCGGGCCACCCCCGCATCTTCCTCCGCGTGATCCTGCCGCTGATGGTCCCTGCCCTGGCGACCACCACTATCTTCACCTTCATCTGGACCTGGAACGACTTCTTCGGCGCCCTGATCTACCTCACCGATCCGGACATGTTTACCGTTCCCGTCGCCCTGCGCGCGTTTGTGGACTCCCAATCAGCCACCAGCTGGGGATCACTGTTCGCGATGTCCATCGTCTCCCTGCTCCCGGTGTTCCTGGTCTTCCTCTTCGGCCAGCGGTTCCTCATCAAGGGCATCGCCACGACCGGTATCAAATAGACCGGGCGTTACGTTCCGCGGAATTACGCTCACGCCAACGGCCCGTCCCTCAGGACGGGCCGTTGGCCGTTGTGTGCCTTGCCTGTTGGCGCTGAGTTGTGCCGGCGGTTCGGTGCGGCATCCGACGTCGAAAGGCAATGTGCGTCGCTAACGGAGATCTGCCCGGGTAGCCGCTTCCGACGTCGAAAGGCAAAGTGCGTCGCTAACGGACATCCGCTAGCCGCTCCCGACGCCGAAAGGCAAAGTGCGTGCCTGGCGGATATCCGTGTCCAGCGCCGCAGCCGGTCCCGTCGTCGCGAAGGCCGTCACCGCGGATCGACCTGAACCGCACCCATGCCGCCGCCGTAGATTCATCCCCCCGTCGGTGCATTGGCTAAACGGGTCCGCAGATACCTTTGTTATTTGGCTCCCGAAACCTCTTGTAATACAAGTGCTGTACTTGTAGTATCAGATTCAAGAAAGCGTTTTCTCATATTTTCCTTCCCAGCAAATCAAGATCAAAGAAGATCGGAGTATCCAGTGCCGCTTTTTCCCCGTTCTGAGTCTGCTGCCAAGAACCACTCGGCAGAGACACCCTCCCACGGCGCAAGGCGCCGGTTCCGCAAGACCGGTGTGGTGGCAGCTGCTGCAGCCGCCGTCCTCGCCCTTAGTGCCTGCGGCGGGGGAGCTGCACCCGAGAATGCGGACGGCACGGTCGAACTGCGCTTCTCATGGTGGGGCAGCGATAAGCGCGCCCAGCTGACGCAGGCTGCCATTGCAGCGTTCGAGGCTGAGAACCCCAAGATCAAGATCAAGCCCGAATACGGTGACTGGAGCGGTTACTGGGACAAGCTGGCCACCCAGGTCGCCGCCAACGATGCGCCGGACATCATTCAGATGGACGAGAAATACATCACCGAGTACTCCAGCCGCGGGGCGCTGCTCGATCTCTCGAAATACGAGATCGACACCTCCAAGCTGGACGAAGCCGCCCTGAACGCTGGCAAGAGTGAGGACGGCCTCACCGGTATTGCCGCAGGAATCAAC
>NZ_QAIQ01000474.1 GCF_003061105.1 Arthrobacter sp. HMWF013 | reverse complement strand
CCCCAGCAGCACCCCGGTTTCCGTGGGGTTGGGGGTGAGGATCAGGCGGCCCCGCCACGGGTCCAGCCGGTCCTCGAGCCGGGGCAGGCAGCCCAGGGCGAAGGCGTCCAGGATGATCGCGGCGCTGTCCGAGACGGAAACAGATCCGTCCCGCAGCAGGGCAGCCAGCAGTTCCCTGGTGAGGTCAAGGTCGTCCAGGCCCGGCCCGATCAGCAGGGCGTCGCAGTTCCCAAGGTCCTCGGAAACCCGGTCCAGCCCTTCCGGTCCCAACGAGCCCTGGGCATTCTCCGGGAGCCCTGTGACCCCTGCTTCGGGCAGGGCCACAGCCAGCTGCACCGCCACCGATTCCGGCACGGCCATGACCAGCTTCCCGGCCCCTGCGCGGAGGGCGGCGGTTCCGGCGAGCAGGGCCGCGCCGGGCGTGGACCGGGCGCCGCCGATCACCAGGACGGAGCCGCGGGAGTACTTGTCCTCCCCGGGTGCCGGAAGCGGCCAGCCGCGCAGCAGGGAAGGGGTGACCGGGGTGGCGTTACTGCGGATGGACACTGGCATCTCCCGCGTGCTCGGTGACCTCCACACCCTGCTCCCTCAGGTGGTCAGCCACGTTGAAGCTGTCCAGTGTCCACGGGCCCGCCCCGTCCGGGCGAACATACCTGGTGAGGGAGGCGTTCAGGATGGTGGTGCCGGCGGCCAGATCCAGGAGCTCCTGTTCGCTCATGCCTTCCAGCACGTACCGGCACAGCAGGATCAGCGCATCGTGGCAGACCAGCATGACGCGGTGGCCTGAATCCAGGCTGTTCAGTTCGCTGAGCACCGAACGCAGCCGCAGCACCACGTCCGCCCACGATTCGCCGCCCGGCGGCCGGTAATAGAACTTGCCCAGCCACCGCCGTCGTTCTGCTTCTTCAGGCAGCCGCTGCTCCACGCCGTAGCGCGTGAGCATGTCCAGGATGCCCAGTTCACGGTCCCGCAGCCGCTCGTCCGTCCGGACGGTGACCGGCCAGCGCGCGGTCTCCACGGCGATCTCCGCCGTCTGGCGGGCGCGGGCATACGGGGACGACACCACGGCGTCGGGCCTTAACTCCTCGGCGATCCCGGCCAGTGCCTTGCCCAGCGCCAGCGCCTGGTCCTGCCCCGTGCCGGAGAGGGTGACGTCGGCATCCCGGGCGGGCACCGGAATCACCTCGGCGCCGGCCAGCGTGGCCTCCGTGGCCGCCACGTTTCCCTGGCTTTCGCCGTGCCGGATCAGGATCAGCTCCACCGCCCCGGCCTCGCGGACCGCCTGCGTCATTCCCTCGTTTTCCATCAGCGTTCACCCTCACGTCCGCGTTCAGCTCCATGCCGGAGGCAGGTGCATCACTAGTGGGTTACCCACCTGTGGGGGAAAAATAACGGACGACGGCGGCGCCGCCCGGGGGGAGCGCGGCTTACGGCACGTATTACGGCACGGCGTACTGGCCGATCGTGCCGTCCCTCAGCGCGGCCCCCACGGCGTTGACACCGCCGTAGTCCGGGAACAGGACCGACTGGCCGGCAACGAAGCCCGGGCCCGCGGTGGGCAGGGTCATGGTTCCGATCGCGTTCACATCGAGGTTCCGCAGGCTGTAGGCCAGCATGGCAACCTGGACGGGATCGAAACCCCTGTCCACGGTCAGGCAGCAGGCGGCGAACCCTGCGAGCGAGCGGACGGCGTTGACATCGTTCAGGGCCCCGCCGGCGGTCAGTTTGGCCAGGATGGCCCGGAGCATGATCCGCTGGTTCTGGACCCGCTGGTAGTCGCCGTCGGCGAATGCGTAGCGCTCGCGGCTGAACTCCAGGGCCGCCTGGCCGTCCAGATGGTTCACGCCGGCTGAAAACACGTGCCCGGTATCGTGCGTGGACTGGAACGGGAAGGGCACGTTCACATCGATTCCGCCCAGCCCGTCCGTGAGGCCTTTGAAGCCGTTGAAGTCCAGCATCAGGGTGTGGTCAACGCGGATGCCCAGCAGCGACTGCACCGTCCGCGTGACCATGTGGATGCCGCCGATCTGGAGGGCGGAGTTGATCTTCGAGCCGCCGTAGTCGGGGATTTCCACCCACGTGTCACGCATGATCGAGACGACGTAAAGGGTGCGGCGGTCAGCCGGGACATGGACCACCATCAGCACATCCGCGCGCTGGTCCTGGGCCTCGCCGGTCGCCGTGGTGTGGGCCTCCTGGTCGCGGGCGTTGGCGCGGCTGTCGCT
>NZ_QAIQ01000049.1 GCF_003061105.1 Arthrobacter sp. HMWF013 | reverse complement strand
GTTCCTCCCCGGCCGGCGACGGCAGGCCGATTGCTTCGGCCTGCCACGGATCCTCGACAAACCCGCCCACCAGCGTCAGCGGTGCGCTCCAATCCGTGGTGCCGCCGTCGTTCCCGGAAACCCGGACTTCCACTTCCACCTGCTCACCTGCGGCGATGTCCCTGAAAGGCCACTCCACCAGCACCGACTCCGGGCCTTCGTGCACCGCAGACTCATCAGTTTCGCCGCGGGTCAGCCGGAGTTCTGCCCCCGCCTGGAGCCAGTCAGTGCTCTGCGTTACGGTCACCCAGCTGAGCCGGGGCCGCGGTTCAGGGACGAACGGGGTGTCCGTCCGGTACTCGGCGCTGAAGCGGCTGACGGTGGCCTGCTGGCGGATGGCTGACTGCGGTGTCAGGGACGTGGATGTCACGAAAGACCTTTCAAGGGTGGCGGGGGTGGAAGCGGGTTGGAGCTGGAGCCGGTGTCAGCGGGGTTCGCGGCCCTCGCTGCGGAACCGGTCGAACGTGACCGTTCCGGTGCTGGCGAAGACGCCGGAAACCCGTCCGGTAAAGGATGCGGCTGTCTCGGCAGAGAGGTACCGGCCGTCCAGCTCGGTCAAGGTGACAGGCGTGCCGTCAAGGACTGTCTGCAGGGCTACGGTGTCCGAGCTCAGGCTGCCGATGGCGCTGTTCGGATTCGCTTCCCGGGTTTCAATCCGCAGTTCCACCGGCCCACCGGGGGCCGGCCGGGTCCACGTCTGTTCGATCGAGGAGATCCTGGCCCGGGCGGTGATGCTGGTTCCGTCCGTTTCTATGGAGTAGTGGTGGGCTTCGTCGTAGCGGACAGCCAGGCCGCCGGCACCGTTCTCTCCAGGCTCCACGAGTGCTGCGATGGTTTCCACCTGGTACTGCTGGCGGCGGCCAAGGAATGCTGGGCGGGCATCGTCCAGGCTGGTGCCGTCGCTGGTCAGGGTGAGGTGACCGGGGTTCTTTTCGGTCGAGGCGAAGGCGCCGGGGAAGCGACGAACGGCGATCCAGCCGCCGTCGAGTTCTGCCTCGGCGAAGTCATCCTCATACGTGCCGCCCTCGCGGGGGTTCAGGATGACGGGTTCCGCGACGGGCCAGCCGTCTTCCCAGGTGATCGGGGTGATGAAGGTTTCCCTGCCCAGGGCAGAGAATGCACGGGTCATGCCCTTGGGACGCATGCCCAGGAGCACCATGGCCCAGCCACCGTCCGGTGTTTCCACGAGGTCGCCGTGGCCGGTGTTCTGGATGGGACGGTCGGTGCTGCGGGCGCTCAGGATGGGGTTTGCCGGGTTGCTTTCGAACGGCCCGGCCGGGTTGGTTCCGCGGGCGATGCTGACGCTGTGGCCGCGCTCAGTGCCGCCCTCGGCGATCATAAGGTACCAGTAGCCGCCGCGCCGGTAGAGGTGCGGGGCCTCCGGGAACATCAGGCCGGTACCGGACCACACGCTGCGGGGTTCCTCCAGCGCCTTGCCCGCCTCCAGGTCCACGCGGACCTGAAGTATGCCACCGTGCTCGCCGAAGTTTCCGGTGACCGTGTCCAGCCCCGAGTAGGTCAGGTAGCAGGTGCCGTCCTCGTCCCAGGCAAGGTCCTGGTCAATGCCGACGGCACCCTCGATGGACAGGCCGTCGCTCCAGGGGCCGGCCGGGTCCTTCGCAGTGAACACGAGGGTGCCGCGTGCCATGGCATCCGTCACGGCGACGTAGAACAGGCCGTCGTGGAAGCGGATGGTGGGCGCCCAGGCACCGCCGAGGGTGGGCACCTCCCGGGAGTCCAGCTGGCCTTCCCGGTCCACGACGTGGCCGATCCGGGTCCAGGTGACCAGGTCGGTGCTGTGGTAGACGGGGATGCCGGGCAGGTACTCGAACGTGGAGGTCGCCAGGTAGTAGTCGCTTCCCACCTTGACAATGCTGGGGTCCGGATTGAAGCCGGGGATCAGCGGGTTGGGCAGGCTGCTTGTGTTGTGGGGGCTCATACGGCGTGTTCCTGGTCTGCTGCGGACAGCGTCAGCGTGGTTTTGAGAGGCAGGTTGGTGACGGAGGTGCCGATGCGGAGGGTGTAGCTGCCGGGTTCGTAGGTCCAGCCGTTGTCCCAGTAGGCCAGGAGCCGGGTGGGAACGTCCAGGCTGGCGGTGGCTGTTTCGCCGGGAGCTGCCCAGACGGGGGTGGAGGCGACCAGCCAGCGGACCGGGCGGTCGACGGCGGAGCCTGGCTTTTCGGCGTAGATCTGGACGACGTTCTTGCCGGCGCGTTCGCCGGTGTTGGTCAGGGTCACGGCAACCGGAACGACGTCGCCGGGTGCGGCGTTTCCGGGGGCAGGCACACTGTCCAGGGTCCAGGTGGTGTAGCCGAGGCCGTAGCCGAATTCATAGGCCGGGGTGGTGCCGGTTTTGAGCCAGGCGCGGTAGCCGATGTGGATGCCTTCGTCGTATATCAGCGTTCCGTCCGCTGCGGGGGTGACATTGATGACGGGGACATCCTCCTGGGTGGCAGGCCAGGTGGTGGGGAGCCTGCCGCCGGGTTCGGTGGTGCCCGTAAGGATATCGGTGAGCGCGTGGCCGAATTCCTGGCCGCCAAAGTAGCCGATCAGGGTCGCGGCCACCTCGTCCCGCCATGGCAGCAGGACCGGGGAGCCGGAGTTCACGATCACGATGGTGCGGGGGTTGGCAGCGGCGACGGCGTGGACCAGCCGGTCCTGCAGGCCGGGCAGTTCCAGGGAGGTCCGGTCGTAGCCTTCGGATTCGACGCGGGAGTTGGTGCCCACCACGACGACGGCGACCTCGGCTGCACGGGCGGCCTCCACTGCGTCGCGGATCAGGGAGTCGGGATTGGCGTCGTCCGCTTCCACACCGATAGTGACGGCCAGGGCGTTGGACAGGGCACCGCTGCGGTCAGCGGTGTCCAGTTCGATCCGGACCTCCAAAGGCACGCCTGCGGTGGCCTGGACGGCGACGGAGGCTGACGGCGGTGCCAGGAACGCGGCGCCGAGGTCGGTTCCCGTTGCCTCGATGGTGGCTTCGCGCGCCAGGACGCCGTCCACGAAGATCCGGCCGTGGCCCACGGTGGAGAAGCCGAGCTTCACGGGTCCGGTTTCGTCCGGGGTGTAGACGGTGTGGAACTGGACCATGGAGGACGCGGCGATGGGTGCGTCCCCGCCGAACCAGACCAGGGCGGTGGAGCGGCGGTCCTCGGCGAAGAGTTCCCGCCCGTTGGAGTCCAGGAAACGGACACGGAGGCCGGGGGTCCCGGTGACCGGGTTGGTGATCTGTTCCAGCGGGAGTTCGGCGATGCCTTCCTGCACCACAGCGCCAACACTGTAGCTGACGTTGTCAGCACCGAAGGCGGCCCGTATTCCGTCGAGCGGGGTGATGATCTTTTCCGGGACAACGGTGGCGGACCCGCCGCCCTGGGTGCGGGCGTAGCGGGCGTTGTGCCCGATGACCGCAACCTTGCGGACAGCGGCGGGATCCAGCGGCAGCACGCCGTCGTTCTTCACCATCACGGTGCCGGCGGCGGAGGCTTCGCGGGCGAACGCGATGGGGTCCTCCCGGTCCGCCGGGTCGGCCTGGACGGCGTCGAAGCCGTCCAGTGCGCCGACGCGGGCCGCGAGCTGCAGGATGCGGAAGACCTTGCGGTCGATGGCTGTTTCGGGGACCTGGCCGGACTTCACGGCCACCATAAGGGCCTCGCCCCAGGGGCCGTCCGGACCAGGCATGACCAGGTCCTGGGAGGCGTTGGCGCTGTTGACGCTGCGCACTGCGGTCCAGTCGCTGATGACGATGCCGTCAAAGCCCCATTCGCTGTTCAGCGGGGTCTCGAGAAGGTCGTTTTCGGTGGCGGTGGCGCCGTTGATGGAGTTGTAGGCGCTCATCACGAGCCAGGCCCTGGATTCGACGATGGCCTTTTCGAACGCGAGCAGGTACAGCTCGCGCAGTGGCCTGTCCCCCACCTTCACGTCCACGGTGAAGCGGTCCGTTTCGGAGTCGTTGGCGATGTAGTGCTTGGGGGTGGCGCCCACGCCGTTGCGCTGCACGCCGGACACGTACGCTGCGGCCAGTTCCGCGGTCAGGACCGGGTCTTCGCTGAACGCTTCGAAGTGGCGGCCGCCCAGCGGCGATCGGTGCAGGTTGATAGTGGGGCCCAGTACTACGTCCACGCCCTTGCGGCGGGCCTCGACCGCGGAGGCGGCACCGAGCCGGTCCGCGATGGCCGGGTCCCACGAGGAGCTGATGGCTGCGGCTGAGGGGAAGTTCATGGAGGGCTGGCGTTCGTCCCAGACCTCGCCGCGGACGCCGGTGGGGCCATCGGAGAACAGCATCCGGCGCAGGCCGATCTTCTCCAGCGGCCAGGTGGTCCAG
>NZ_QAIQ01000473.1 GCF_003061105.1 Arthrobacter sp. HMWF013 | reverse complement strand
GGCAATAAGCGTGACCTCTTCGTCCAGGGGAACCTCGCTGATGGGCGTGAGCTCACCACGGTCCAGGTAGCGCCGCGGGAAATAATTGAGCAGGCCGCCGGCCGTGGTTATCCCGAGGTTCTTCTCAATGACGGCCGCGGAACGCTTTCCGATGCGGCGTTCCAGGGCAACGTCCAGGTCAGCGCTCATGCCCACTGGAGTTCACCGGAGCTGGTTCCGGGTCACGGGCCAGGGCGAGTTCGCTGACGGAGATGTCGCTGGGTTCGCCCAGGGAACGGATCAGCGCGACGGCGGGTTCAGCCTCGGGAACGTGGACGTGGACCCGCCAACGGTAGGTGCCGTCGGCCACTGCTGCGCTGTCCACCTGGCTCATGATGACCGAATCGCCGATTTCGTCCAGCCGTTGCCGGAGAGTGGCCGCGCTGAGGGGCGACAGGCTGATGGTGCACATGACCTCCACGCCGTCGTCGTCGGGGAGGTCCTTGTGGATATGGGGATCCTGGACGTCGTAACCGTGCAGCCCGTCCAGGAGTTCGCCCTGGAGCTCGCCGCCCATCACGGCTGAACGGAGGCAGTCAAGGATGAGGAGCATGCCGACACCCCCGGCGTCGACGACGTGGGCAGCCTCCAGTGCGGGCAGCTGCCCTTCGGTGTTCACCACTGCCGCCAGTGCGCCGTTGACGGCAGCGTCCAGGGCAAGGCCCAAAGCGTGGTTGCTGTGGTCGCCGTTCTCCACCTCTGCCGCCGCTCGCGCTGCAGCTTCCATCACCGACAGCATGGTGCCGGGTACAGGATCACTCAAAGCGGACCAGGCCCGGATCTGGGCGCGGTTCAGGGCAGCGGCCAACAGCGTGGCGGTCAGCCGGGTGTGTCCGACCAGCGGCTCGGCAGCGGCGCAGAGAAACACCGAAAAAAGCGTTCCGGAGTTACCGCGTGCCTGCTCCATCGCCGCCCGGCCCGCCCCGGCCAGCACCACGCCGACGTCCCCGTGGCCGGCGTCGGGCTGGCCTGCAGCATCGCCGTGCAGGGCCCGGGCAGCCGCCCGGACCGTGAGGTAGAGGTTGGTGCCGGTGTCTCCATCAGCTACGGGGAAAATGTTGATCGCGTTGAGCCGGTCACTGTGGTTGCCAACGGCCGTTTCGGCCTTGTCCAACCACCGCTTCATCGCTTGCGCGTTGGCGGCAACCTTAATCTGCAAAGTGATCCCATCCCCCGGTGCCAGCGGCGTGGCCCGCAATCGTGACGCCCGGGCCGGAGTTGATTCCCGGGGCTTGTATTGAGCCTATCGCAGTGAATCCGGGAGGCAGCTGAACGTCAGGCGGGAATGTGGCCAGCAACCCGTGGTCCTCTCCCCCGCCCAGAACCCAATCCAAGGGGTCCAACTGCAGGAAGTCCGACGCCGGCTTGAGGCTTTCCGCAAGCCGCTGCAGTTCCGCGGGGTCCAGGTCGATGACGGCATTGCTGGCGAGAGCCAACCGGGTACCGTCCCGCACCAGGCCGTCGGAGATGTCCATCATGGCGGTTGCTCCCGCTGACCTGGCCAGCGGTCCGGCAGCCAGGGGCGGCTGCGGCCTGCACTGGACGTCCAGCAGCTCGCGCTGCTCCCGAACCAGGGAATCGACGTTCGAGTCCGATTCCAAAAGGGCAAGTCCGGCGGCGGCCCTGCCCACTGTACCGGCCAGCGCCAGGACATCCCCCGCGCGCGCCCCGGAGCGCAGCACGGGCTTTCCGCCGCCCAGGGTCCCCAGCACCGCGACTGTTACGGAGATTTCCCGGCCACGGCCCAAGTCACCTCCGGCCACTGAACAGTTGCTGGCCCCCAGATCCCGGATTGCTGCCGACAGGCCGTCGGCAAGATCCTCCACCCAGCTGACCGGTGTGCCCGGCGGCAACGTGAGGCTGACCACCATGGACGTGGCCGTGGCCCCCATGGCGTTGATGTCGCTGAGGTTTTGGGCTGCGGCCTTCCAGCCAACGTCAAAGCCTGTGGTGCGGTAACCGTTGGTCCAGGTGAGCCGGAAGTCCTGGTCCTGCACCTGCGTATCGATGCTGATGAGCGTCCTGCCGTCCGGCGCGGAGACGATGGCGGCGTCGTCTCCGGGACCGAGCAGAATTGCCGAAGCGTGGTCCGCGCCGATCTCCAGCCGCGGGAAGATGCGGGCGAGCAGGCCGGCTTCTGACAGCCCGGCCACGGTGAGGGGTTCGTCAGTCAGGGGTTGTTCAGTCAACGGTATTTCAGGCACGCCCCTACGCTACAGCGACCTGCTGACATTCGATGGCGAAGGGCCGATCTGCGCGGCTCAGTCTTTCCGCAGCGCCTCACACGGAATCACTACTTGGGCAAACTTCCACGTGGCAGGAGCCACGACGGCGCTGGCACTGGGCAGTGCGGGATCGCTGGAGCAAAGGGTTCGGGCCGCATCCACCCCGGGCGACCAGGCCGGACCTACCGGGCGCGTGGCTGTAGGAAAGTAGCCGAGGAGGAGGACAGCAACGAATATCCCGGCCAGCAAAGGAGTGACTCCGCGTTGTAAATGCCCACGCTGCAGGGCCACGGCCACGGTGATGGGAATCAGCAGGAGGATGAACATTGCCGGAGCCGCTGCGTAACGAACGAATGCAAACCCGTTGGCCCAGTCCGATGCCGAAAACTTCGAGTAATTGAACATCGGATTACCGCTCAGTACCACCGATGCGGTCCAGCACAGAGCCGAAGCCGTCAGCGCAATGATTGCGGCCCACTGAAAGGCGCGGTCACCTTTTATCAGCACGTAGACGAGCAGCCCGACGAGCAGGAGACAGGGAACCACCAGCGCCCACGCCCCGAAATTCACTATTCCCGAAGCCAGGGTCCTGCTATCCGGGTTCCAGATGGAACCGATGGGCAGCAGCACGTAACCCATCAGCACCGACAGCGGGTCAACGGCATCAGTCGGGGGCGGAGCGCCGTTGAACCTGGGCTTACTCAGCGTGGTCAGGACCTGAAGTACCAGGCCAACGAGCAACCCGGCAGGAGCAACATAAGCGCGTTTACGGAATGCCGCCCAGATTGCCAGGGGCAAAAACATGCCTGTGATGATTTCACTGGCAGCGGTGACGAATGTCACCACGAACAGCCCGGCACCCGCGGCTGCTGATTTCGGCTTGCACAGCAGCAGCCAAGGCGTCAGCCACAGCAGGTACCAATGCAGGTTGGCCGCATTGCCCTGAATCTCGTTTGGACCGATCGGCAACAGGATGGGAATGACCGCAATCATGACCCGCACCGGCACCGAATCAGTCAGTACCCGCGAAAGATGGAAGACCGCAATGGAAATGGCGGCCACCACCGCACAACTGACCAGCGACATGGCGATGGCGTATCCGTCCAGCGGGACGAGTTCATACGCGGCACTCGACAGTAGCCGAGGGAGGACATGCAGGTAGCCGTCGTAGGGCAGAAAAATGCTCTGCAGGTGGCCAGTGCTGAGCACATCGCGCAGGAAGACGCCGCCGTCCTCAGCCCAGACAGTTTTCTTCGTCATGGAAGGCAGGCGACCCCAGGCCAGAAACGTCAGGATCACTACGCTGCCCAGGAGCACCGCGCTTTTCATGGTCACCCGTCTGGCCATTGACCTTTTGCCGTTCGCAGAGGCCGGGCGATGGGCAGTGTCCCCCTCGATAATCTTTGTCATTTGGCGAGTAGTTTATCGTCCCTGCAGGGCAGCCAAATGATCCCGCCAGGCCCAGAACGCCCGGCCCCCCCGGTAAGCCCGGCGCTTCATCGCGCCCCCACACTGGAGGGAATCCAAGAGGCCAGGCGCGTCACCGGTTAAGGACCACACTGCAGGGAAGCGTGGCTTGCCAGGGGGCAGGAGCCAGCGCCACGCCGATGACTCCAACGCCACCATTGAGGACACACTCCTCGTGGGCAACTGCCAGGAACTTCTCCCATTCCGGCCCGGTCTCCCGGCCTGGAAGGGCCGGGAAGTAGTTGACCGACAGGAAAACGAGCAGCACGGCAGGGGCCCATAAGAACGTCCGGGCTTTCGTGCTGCCTGCCCTCTCAGCGGCAACGGCCACGGCGGCCGGAACCAGGATGAGCAGGAACATCGAAGGAGCGGCAGCGTAACGAAAATACGTGAACTGCTCGAGCCAGTCCTCTTCCGTGAAACCCGCAAAATCAAGCTCAGCCGAAACATTGAGTACAACTGCGGCCGTCCAGCACAGGGCAGCTGCCCCAAATGAATAAGCTGCAACGAATCTCCACTTGGTGCTGCCTACAACCAGGACATAAATCAGGAGGCCAGCAATTACGGCCGCCGGTATGAGAACGGGAAATGCGCCGTAATTCACAATGGTCGAAGCCATGCTGCGTTTGTCGGTTTCCCAGAGGGAAGCCACGGCCTGCAAACCGAAACCATAAAAAACTGACAACGGGTCCGCCTGGTCCACCTCCGGCGGGGACCCATACCGGGGCTTGGCGGCGGTTGCCACGAACTGGCACACCATACCGGCGAGCAGGCCTACCGGCGCCCAGTAGTTCCGCCGGCGGAACGCCGTCCACAGAGCAAGGGGTATGAAAAGCCCGGAGATGATCTCTGTGGTGGCCGCAGCAAAAGTCATCACGAAAAGGCCACCCTTGCCATACCAGCGGGAAGGCTCGTAGATCAGCAGCCAAGGCACAAGCCACAGCAGGTACCAATGCAGATTGGCCGCGTTACCGAGGACCTCAAGCGGCCCGACAGGGAGCAACACCGGAATCATTCCAAGCATCAACCGGATGGCCCGATTGTCCACAAGGGCAGCGGACAAGTGATAGACGCCCACAGCGACAGCCGCAACGGCAGCGCAACTGAGGAACGACATCATGATGGCATATGAACTAAGGGGGGCCACCAGGTACGCTATGCCTGAAATGAGGCGCGGAATGGTGTGGAGGTAGCCCGCATAGGGTTCACCAATGCTGGCCCACGGGCCGATTGCCACCGTGTCCTGGAGGAAGACGGCACCGTCTTCGGCCCATAGGGTCCCCCTGGTCACTTCCGGCAGCCGCAGCCAGGCTATGTAGGTCAGCAATATGACCGAAGCGAGACCCCCGATGGCTTTCAGCGCCTGCTTTCTTCGAAAGCCCCGGCCTGACGGAACCGTCGCGGCGCCGTGTCTTGGCCCGGCATTCATAGTTTTACTCATCGGGACAACAGTTTATAGTCCTTTAGGACCGCCTGTTGTCCGCAACGAAATTGCTGTGACGGGGCCGTTGTTGGCCTGCCGGGCTGCGATTGGCGCCGAAAACGGTATGTGGAGATGATGGATGATATGCAGCCTGCTCCTCCAGCCGAACCCAGCCTCCCGTTACCTGAACCCCGGGTTCCATCTTCCGGACGGCTCTTCGGGGTGACTGCATCCCTGGTGGCAGCGGCTTGTCTTGCCGCCTGTGCCCCCGTGGTGGATGTGGCGCCGGCGGGCGACGCTGCCAACCCCGCTTGCGCACCCATGATGGTGGCCCTGCCGGATGCCATCGGCGACGCGCCGCTGCGCAAAACCAACAGCCAGGCAACCGCCGCGTGGGGTGACCCGTCGCAGGTGATCCTGCGCTGCGGCGTCAATGTTCCGGGGCCGACGACGGACCGGTGCGTCAGTGTGAACGGCGTCGATTGGGTCATTAAAGAGGGTGACGCGGCCTGGACCCTGACAACTTTTGGCCGCGAACCGGCCACTGAGATCCTTCTCACAAAAGACCAGGAGACCATCAGTTCCGCTACCGTCCTGGCTGACCTTTCGGCCGCGGCCGCGAAGGTGCCGGCCAGCAGGAACTGCGTGGGCCAGGAGGAACTGCAGAACCTGCCGACCAGCCAGTAACTGGGCGCCGGTGGTGGGCCCACGCCGGCAGGGTTCCCTGGCCGAAGCGGAG